>JAFAHT010000581.1 GCA_019237095.1 Planctomycetaceae bacterium | reverse complement strand
TGGCCGCTCAGGTTATAACCCCGCTGATCGATGGCCACGACGTGGAAGTCGCGCGCCAGGGCCGGCATCTGAGCGCGCCATGAGTACCAGAAGTCGGGCAAGCCGTGAATCAGCACCAGGAGCGGAGATTCGCTCCGGCCCAAGCTCACGCAGTGGATCCGGACTCCTCCAGAATCCACGTAGTCGTCGCGCGCACCCGGTAGCAGCGACGAGGCAGCCGGGGTAGCGCCATTACCCTGAGCAACGGCTTCTCCCCCGGCTATCAGGAACAAACCGAAACTGACCGCCAGGATCAGTCCCGGAGTGCATTTCCTCACCAGGACCGGGCGCGAATCGCCGCTCCGGTTCATTATCGTCTCTCCTCCCACTAGATTTTGCCCGGCCACCAAGCATAGGTCACGACTTGACCTTTGGCAACTTTCGAATACGACGACGTTGACTTGCTGCTCATGTTGACCCCTGATCGTCCCGCACCGATACTGGAAGCGTATCAGGGTCCTAGAAAATCAAGGGTCGGAGCAGGCGATGAGGTATGTTCTGATCGCCTTGGTGCTGGCGGTTCTGGGCGCGGCGGTCCTGGTAGCCGGGCGGTGGCTGCGCGCGATCCGCGAACTCTCGCGCGGGCTCAGCGCGCTGGGCTCGGGAGGGCGCACGCGTCAGATCCTGATCGATGTCTGGGGTCCGGTGGGCCGCCTGATCGGTGTCTTCAACGAGGCGGCGCCGGCGATCCAGGGTCGCATCGACCGGCTGGAGGAGGACCGCCAGCAGTTGCGCGTCGTGCTCGGGGCGATGGCCGAAGCGGTGATCGCGGTGGACGCGCGGCGGCGCCTGCTTTTTGCCAACACCAGCGCCGATGCCCTGTTCGGCCTCGATGCCACGTCGGTCAGCCGGCTGGTGCCGGAGCTGATCCGTAGTCCGCAGGTTCAGAGCGCCGTCGACGAGACGCTGCGGCTCCACCACCCGGATGCCTACCAGGGCGAGGTGGCGTTCCCCCTCCGCGAAGCCGTGCTGCGCGGCCCGTCGCGGATTCTCTCCATGCGCGGAACTCCCTTGCCGGGGAATCCCCCGTCGGGGGCCGTGCTGGTCTTCCACGACGTGACTGACCTTCGCCGGCTCGAGCGGATGCGGCAGGATTTCGTCGCCAACGCCTCCCACGAGCTCAAGACCCCGCTCGCCTCGATCAAGGCGTACACGGAGACACTGATCGACTGGGCCCTCCACGACGAGACGGTGAACCGCCGCTTCCTGGAGCGGATCGACGAACAGGTGGAGCGGCTGAACCAGTTGATCCTGGACATGCTCAGCCTGGCTCGACTCGATTCGAGCCAGGAGTTGTTCGAGCACGGACCGCTGAGTCTGATTCCCGCGCTCGAGTCGTGCCTCGAGGGGCATAGGGGTCGGGCGGAAGCCAAGGACCTGTCGCTCACCTTTGATGCCGGCAGCCTGGATGGAGAGACTCTGGTCCTGGCCGACGAGGAGGCGATCTGGCAGATCTTCGACAACCTGATCGACAACGCGATCAAGTACACGCCGCTGGGAGGAAAGGTCCGCGTGGCCTGCTCGCTGGCGGCCGACATGGTGAGCGTGGACGTGGCCGACACGGGCATCGGCATCCCGCGCGACGAGCTGCCGCGGATCTTCGAGCGGTTCTACCGCGTGGACAAGGCGCGGAGCCGTGAGCTGGGGGGCACCGGGCTGGGCCTGTCGATCGTCAAGCACCTGATCTCGTCAATCGGCGGCCAGATCTCCGTGACCAGCCGGCCCGGCTCAGGCTCGCGGTTCACGGTCAAAATCCCGCGCTGCCTGGTCCCGGCGTCTCAGTCCCCATCGGAAAAGGTCCGCTGAGCGTGTCGGAATCGAACTGCGGTCGCGATTTTTCAATCAGTGAGTCGACCCGACGTTCTCCAGCCATTTCTCGCAATCCATGGCGGCGGCGCAGCCGGACCCGGCGGCGGTGATGGCCTGGCGGTAGTGGGTGTCAACGACGTCGCCGCAAGCGAAGACGCCTTCCACGCTGGTGGCCGTCCCGTAGTTGGGCAACGAGGCGAGCAGCCCTGCGGGTGCCTCGATTCCTTTCCAGGCCAGGGCGCTGCGGTTCAGCAGGTAGCCCTCGGGGGTCATGGCGAGCTTGCCCTGGAAGATGGACGTGTTCGGAACGTGGCCGATGGCCAGGAACACACCGTCGATCTTCAGGTCGCGCATTGTGGCGTCCTTCGTCGACTTGAGCCGCACGCCGGTCAGGACGTCGAGCCCACCGTGCTTCTCTCCGAGAATCGAATCGACCACGGAGTTCCAGGCGTTCTCGATCTTGGGGTTATTCTTGAGCCGGTCCTGCACGACCTTCGAGGCCCGCAAGGTATCGCGCCGATGGATCAAGGTGACCTTGCTGGCGAACCGGGTCAGGAACGTGGCCTCCTCGACGGCGGAATCACCGCCGCCGACGATGGCGATCTCCTTTCCCCGGTACAGGGCACCATCACAGGTGGCACAGGTGCTGACGCCGTTACCGCGATACGGGCCCTCGATGCCTAGCCACCGGGCCGACGCCCCCGTGGCGACGATCAGGGCGCTGGCGGTGTAGTCGCGCAGCGTGCCACTGGAGGGGTCGCCGCTGGGATCGTCGGTCGTCCGCACCCGGAACGGCCGCTGGGTCAGGTCCACCTCGAAGACTGTCTCCCACTTGGTCTGGGCGCCGAACCTCTGAGCCTGCTTGCGCATCAGCTCCATCAACTCGGGCCCATCGACCCCCTCGGGAAAGCCGGGGAAATTATCCACCGAGGTCGTGAGCGTGAGTTGCCCACCCGGCTCCTTGCCCTCGAAGACAAGAGGGGCCAGGTTGCCCCGGGCGGCGTAGAGAGCGGCCGTCAACCCGGCCGACCCGGACCCGATGATAACCACGGCAGCATGAGAATCAGACATCAGTTCCTCGGAGCATCAGAAAAGTGCGGGTGGCGCACATCTTGGAGCGGTTCACGCAGTCATGCAACGGGCTTCTTGGCGGCGCAGGCTCGGCCTCAAGTCAAGTCAGTATACAATCGACCCCCTGGCGAAGCGAGTGACCGGCAAGTGGAGAATAGTGGCAGAGGCTCTGAAACGAGTTCCGGGCAGGAAAGCAGACACCGGCCGGAGAAGTAACCTAGACTCCTTTCAGAGCCCCGCGCAGCCGCGGATCAAGGGCTCGGTGGAGGCGGGCCCGTATCAGTTAAGAAACGATCCCAGAGGTGCTTGAGGGAAGGGTGCCATGCTGGTATTGACGAGGAAGTTGATGGAAAAGCTTTACATCGGCGACAATATCTGTGTGACTGTCGTCCGCCTTGAAGGGGGGCAAGTCCGGCTAGGGATCGAGGCCCCACGTGAGGTGGCCGTGGTCCGTGCCGAGCTCGTTCCCAGGCGACAGTCCCCGGGCGACAGGGCCGGACATCAAAGTCCCGGCGCGGTCGTGAAGGCCGACATCAAGCACCGACCAGCCTCGGTTCATGAAATCGATAGCCGACGCCGCGGACGGTTTCGATGAGCTCACCGGCGTCCCTCAACTTCTTTCGCAGGCTCTTGATGTGTACATCGATGGTGCGCTCCAGCACGATCGCGTCCTCGCCAATCGCGGCATCCATCAGCTCATAGCGGGTGAAGGCGCGGCCCGCCTGCCGGATCAAGACTTCCAGCAGCCGGAACTCGGTCGGCGTCAGCGGTAGTTCCTGGTCGCCGAAGAACGCCCTGTGGCTGTGCCGATCGATGACCACTCCCTGGCTCTCGATAATCGTTCCCGTCGGCGCCTCTTCCTGAAGCTGGATCCGCCGCAGCTCTTTCTTGATCCGCTGGATCAGAACCTTCATGCTGTACGGCTTCGTTACGTAATCATCGGCGCCGGTCGCAAAGCCCACCAGCTCGTCCGATTCTTCGGCCTTGGCCGTCACCATGACGATGGGGATCTCGCGTGTTCGCGGCCCCATCCTCAACTCGCGGCAAACCTCGAGACCCGGCTTGAGCGGTAGCATCAGGTCCAGAACAACCAGGTCGGGCAGCTTCAACTGCGCCTGCCTCAGACCCTCCTGGCCATCGTACGCGACCAGCACCTCGAATCCCTCGCGCTCCAGGTTGTAACTCAAGACTTCGACCAGCGCCCGTTCGTCTTCGATCACCAGGATTTTCGGTTTCGGCATGAGACAGGTCATCCTAGGAAGGCCGCGGGACTGTCGTCGCGAATCACTGTCGTTGTCGGATTGCCATTGTAAGGAAGTCGGTGTCCCGAATGTGAAGACAGGAAGAAGAAAACGTGAAGCCTGAGCATGCTTGCGGGATGTCAGGGTTCCCCGCGTCAAGTCGCAACCGGATTGTCTGCAAGATGGCTCAGCCTGAGCATTCGCCGGATGACCTCGGCGAGGTCTCCGGTCTGCCGGTAAGTCTCGAGCTGGAGGACGGAGCCGGTCGGCCGGTCGGCCAGTTCGCGGACGATTTCGAGCTGACTCGAGCAGCCGAGCTCCAGGGCGCGGTCCTTGAGACGATCGAGCAGACGGTGAACCACCTTGCGGACCGGAATGGATTGAAAGGTCTGCGGGTCAACGAGGCTGGCCTCCATTCCGTACCGGCAGGCGCGCCACTTGTTCTGGCGGATCAGGAAGGGGTGACAGTTGTTCTGGTAGGTGCCGCGATCGATCTCCTCGGACAGGTCGCGGACCAGGCACTGGATCAGGGCCGTCAGGCCCAGGACGTGGTGCAGGCTGGGCGGCATGTCGCAGATCCGGACCTCGATCGTGCCGAAGTTGTGATGTGGGCGCACGTCCCACCAGATCTCGCGCACGGTCTTGATGAAACCCGTCTGGATCATGTGGTTGAGCAGCCAGGTGTACTCGCTCCAGTTGCGCATGAGGGGCGGCAGACCCGAGGTGGGAAGCGTTTCCATGATCTTGATCCGGTGCGAATGCAGGCCGGTATTTCGCCCTTGCCAGAACGGGCTGTTGACCGAGAGGGCCAGCAGCATCGGCAAATGCGGCAGGATGCGGTCGCAGATCATGATCGCCATATCGCCCGAATCGAGGCCCACGTGGACGTGCAGGCCGAATGTCACCAGCCGCCGGGCTGTCTCCTGCAAGAGGTCCACCAGTCCCAGGTAGCGCTCGTCGGGAGTTACCTCCTGGTCTTGCCAGCGCGAGAAGGGGTGAGTTCCGCCCCAATAGAGCCGCATGCCCTGGTTTTGTGCCAACTGCTGGACGACTTTGATCTTCGCCGTCAGGTCGCGCTCGACCTCGGCCACGTCGCGGCAGATCGCGGTGTTGATCTCCAGGTAGCACTGGAAGAGCTCCGGTTTCACCGAGCCGTGCAGCTCAGGCGGCAGACTCTCGAGGATCGGCACGACACCGCTGCGCAGTGCCAGCGTCTGCGCATCCACGAGGTTGAGCTCGAGCTCCACCCCGAGCGTCGGCCCAGGGCTGGAGGCGAACGTATAGGGGCTCACGATCGCTTGCTCCTGACGGATTCCGAGAGCAATACCACGCTGTGCGCCAGAACCTTGGCCCCGATGACGAGGGCCTGTTCGTCGATGTCGAAGTAGGGTGAATGGAGGAAGTGAGCCTTTCGGTCCGGGGCGGCCACGCCCAGCCGCAGGAGGCACCCGGGGGCGTGCTTGAGATAGCCCGAAAAGTCCTCCCCGCCCATACTGGGCAGCGCGATCTCGTCAAGATTGACCTCGCCGACGACCTCGCCGGCGGCGCGGACGCAGGTGCGAGTCACGTCGGGGTCGTTGACCACGGCATCGGTGCCACGGCGGAACTCGACCTGAATCGTCCCTCCGCTGGCCTCGGACAGACCAAAGGCGATCTGGCGAATCCGCTCGTCCACCCGAGCGGCCGCGGCCGCACTCAGGGTTCGGATCGTTCCCTTGAGCACGACGCACTCGGGGATGATATTGGCGCTCGTTCCGCCCTGGATGCTGCCGAAGCTGACCACGACCGGATCGCGCGAATCGATCGATCGCGGCACGAACTGGTAAACGCTGGTGATGAACTGCGAAGCGATGCCGATCGGGTCAACTGACTGGTGGGGCCGCGCCGCGTGTCCGCCCAGGCCCTGGATCTCGACCTGAAGGTCCTGGCAGGACGCCGTCAGCACTCCCTGGCGGTAGGCAAGCCGGCCCGCGGCCGTCTCCGGGTCCACGTGCAGCGCGATCACGGCCTGGACGTTGCTCATCGCCCCGGCGGCGATCATCTCGAGGGCGCCTTCACCAACCTCTTCGGAAGGCTGGAAGACGGCCCGCCAGGCGAGACTCTGGGGCAAGTCGTCGCGGCATTGCCAGAGGGCCAGCGCAGCGCCCAGGGCCATCGCCGCATGCGCATCATGCCCGCAGGCGTGCATGATCCCGTCGCGCGTCGATCGGTATGGGACCGTCTTGGCGTCGTGGATGCGCAGGGCGTCGATATCTGCCCGGAACGCGATCACAGGCTCACCGTTTGCATCTGTCGGGCCGGCGATGAGGCCGCGTCCGGTCGGTGCGATCGCGCTGGAGATTCCTGCCGTTTCGAGCTGCTCGGCGAGGAACCGCGTGGTCTGGTACTCCTCGCGGCTCGGTTCGGGACTGGCGTGCAGCCTGCGGCGGACTTCGCGAAGCAGCTCCCGCCGCGACTCCACCGACTCGTCAATCACCTTGCGCCAACCGACAGTCGTCAAGGCTGTCTCCAGGTTTTGTGAGAGTTCGACAACCACTCCGATTCTACAGGTGGCTGCCGCACTTCGGGAAGCCAGCGGGTGGGAAGGTTCTGGGCCGTTTCGCTGTCGGATATCGACACCAGTTCACGGGCCGTCGGAGAGCCGGGCACCGGCGCGGAGGTTGTACAAGACCAACTTTTCACCGGTACTGGACGGGCGTGTGGTAGAGAAAAGTAGAGATTCAGGCAGCCAGCAATGCCCAAAAAACCACTGGTGCCGGTGCAACTTTCTGCTCTAACACGTTGATGCGTTTCAGGTTATCGCGATGGCGACTCTCCGGCCCCGCGATTCGCTCGGGGAGCGAGATCGTTGAAAGGGATAGCTGGCTGCAACCCGGAAAGAAGCGATAATGGATTGTTTGGTTTCGCCCACCACGCGGAGTGTCCAGGTCATGCGAATTCCGGTGCTTATGTTCGACTTCGGCAATGTCGTGGGATTCTTCGACTACTCGACGGTTTACCATTGCTTGGGACTGAAGTTAGGGCTCTCGGCAGAGCAGTTCGAGGCGATGATGTACGAGCGGGGCGTGGCCCGGCTGGGCGTCGAGTTCGAGAGCGGCCGGCTCACCGCGGAGGAGTTCGCCCGCCAGGTGACGGAGCTTGCGGGGCTGGAGGTATCGTTCGAGGAGTTCGAGGTCCACTGGACGGATATCTTCACCCTGAACGAGCCGGTAGCGCGGCTGGCCGCCGCCCTCAAGCAGCGCCGATACACCCTCTTGCTGGGCTCGAACACCAATGTCCTGCATGCTCGGTTCTACCGCCGCAGGTTCGAGGAAGCACTCGCCCCATTCGACCACTTCGTCTTCTCTTACGAGATCGGTGAGCTCAAGCCGGCCCCAGCTTTCTTCAAAGCATGCGTGGACCTCGTCGGAGCGCCCCCGGGTTCCTGCATCTTCATCGACGATGCCCTGGCCAACGTCGAGGGCGCGCGCGCCGCGGGCCTTCAGGCCGTGCACTATCGTGACACACCGAGCCTGATCGCTCAGTTACGCCGGCTTGGAGTCGAGATCCCGGACATCGAGAGCTGACCGGTACAGGAGTTGTTGCCGAAGGAAAATCCCATTGCCGGCAGATCGAGCTGCACCGTGAGGCCGCTCACCCAGTAGAGTCTCACGTCCGTCCGCTGGTTCCCTGCAAACACGAGCGGTTCGTCTTGACCCCCAGACTGCTTCGGTACAGAATGCCCGCGTGGACGTACCGGACCGGATCGGATAGCGCGAGGGCCCTTCCTGCTCTCCCGTTGATTTGTGGCAAATCCTATTCGTTCTTGCTCTGATGCCGGGAGGACCGTCGCAATCCTTCACAGCACCAGAGCGGCTCGTCCCAGGCGAGTACATCGACCGTAGTCCAATCAACGACTACCAGCGGTAGAAAAGGAGTTGTACCGATGGTCATTTCCTCTCGTGCGATCGTGGCAATGGGGCTCAGTGCGGTGGGGCTTGGCCTTCTGGTGGGTCCCTCCCTCGGTCAGCAGCAAGACGGCGGAGTTCGCCGGACGGCCAGTCCCTCGACGGCAGCGCCTGTGGCTCCAATCACTCCCGTGATCGGGACGATCGATATGGACGCCGTCTTCAAGAACTACGACAAGGTGAAGGTTTCCAGCGAGGAGTTCAAAGCTGCTGCGCTAGCACGCAAGGGCGATCTCCAGAAGATCCAGGCCGATGCCCAGCAAGAAGCGGAAATCCTGGCGAAGCTGACGCCAGGAACTGAAGACTTCAAGAAACACGAGAATCGCGTGACCGAGCTGAAGGCGCGGTTCGAGGCGGGACGTGAATCGGCCGAACGTGATTTCGCATCCCGCGAGGCCGAGGCGATGGCCACACTCTACAAGGAAGTGCAGGCCATGGTCGCGCGGATCGCCAAGTGGAAGAAGATGACCTACATCGTCAAGGTCTCCAACCAGCCCATCTCGGGAAGCAACCCCAACTCGGTGATGGCCGCGATGGCCAACACGATGGTCTATGCCGACTCGACAAACGACATCACCAATGACGTGGTGTACAACTTGAACCGGATCTACAAGGCCACCGGCGGCCCGTCCGTGAAGGGTTCCGCCACCACCACACCGCCCGCCACGAGCGCTCCGGCCGCCGGTCCCGCCCAGCCCGAGGGTGGCAGGTAAGCCGGATAGAGCCGAGCCGCCAGTGCGGAGCCGCCGAACCCGGTCGTCCGGGCCGGGCTCAATCCCGCTCCGCTTGCCGGCCCGGCAAGACGTGGCATGGCAACTCTCTGTCCAGCGAGAGGTGCCGGAGGAGTTGAACGCAACTCCCCGGACCTCTCAACGCACGCGGCCCGCCAGCGGCCGCTGGATGCCACTCGATCAGTCAGGATGAGGAAAAGACAAATCCATGCTTACCGCCAAGCGTTCGCAACGCACGCTTGCTTCCGCCACGAAAGTGCGCGGGGTCGGGTTCTTTCATGGCTCGGACGTCACACTGCGGTTCAATCCTGCCGAACCCGATACCGGCGTGGTTTTCGTTCGTTCCGACCTCCCTGATCGGCCCACCGTGCCCGCCCGGATCGGCCATGTCGTGCCGTCGCCACGACGGACGACAATCCAGCGCGGGTTGGCTCAGGTCGATATGATCGAGCACGTGATGGCCGCTCTGGCGGGCTCGCGGATCGACAATTGCCTGATCGAGGTCGATGCCCCCGAGTGCCCGGGTTGTGACGGTTCGAGCCGGGTCTTCGTCGAGGCGTTCGAGCAGGCAGGGGCGATCGAGCAAGACCGCCCGCGCCAGGCCCTGGCAATCGAGCGATCGTTCACGGTCCGCGAGGGAAACGCCACCCTGGCCGCCCATCCCGGTTCGGGAGACAGCCTGACCCTCTCATATCACCTCGACTACGGCCCAGATTCGGCCATCGGCCCGCAGAGCTACCTGATCGATCTCACCCCGCCCACGTTTCGCCGTGAGCTCGCGGGCAGCCGGACCTTCTTGCTCGAGACCGAGGCCCAGGCGCTGCGCGCCGCCGGCATCGGCTCCCGGGCCACCCCGGCCGATGTGCTGATCTTCGGCCGGGATGGCGTGGTGGGCAATACGCTCCGCTTTGCCGACGAATGCGCCCGGCACAAGGTTCTCGACATGGTCGGCGACCTGTCGCTCCTGGGCATGGATCTGCACGGGTTCGTCGTCGCCCATCGGTCGGGCCATCACACCAACGCCTCCCTGGTGCGCAGGCTGCTCCAGGGCCTGGAAAAAGAGAAGGAGATCAGCTCGCGGGCCCCGGCCATTCCGCTCCGGGAAGACGGCACAATCGATGTCCGGGGTATCCTCGATATTCTCCCCCACCGCTATCCGCTTTTGCTCATCGACCGCGTGCTCGAGATTCAAGCCGGCAAGACGATCGTGGCGATCAAGAATGTGAGCGCCAACGAGCCGTTCTTCCAGGGGCACTGGCCGGGACGGCCGATCATGCCGGGCGTCTTGATCATCGAGGCGATGGCCCAGGCCGGGGGCGTCCTGGTCGCGGCGCACATGGATCGTTCCGGGCGGGTGGCGATGCTCGCGTCGGTGGACGGGGTCAAGCTCCGCCGGCCGGTGGTTCCCGGCGATCAGCTCCGCCTGGAGATCAGAGCGGAACGAATCAAGCAAAACTCGGCCTCCGTCTTCGGCATCGCCAAGGTGGGCGACGCCGTGGCCGCCGAGGCCAAGATCCGGTTTGTCCTCGTCGACGCTCATCTTGCCGCGTAAGCAGCTCCGCGGGCCGCGGTGATCCGCTGTCTTGCCGGGATGCAAGGGATCGACGCGACGAGGCGCACTCCTGTCAAAGGACCCTGGCTTCCGAGGACCAAGTCCCATGGCCACGATGATTGCGGACACTGCATGCATCGACCCCCGCGCCGACATCGCCGACGATGTCGAGATCGGGCCTTACTGCGTGCTCGGGCCCGATGTCAAGATCGGCCGGGGAACGCGGCTGATCGCACATGTCTGCCTGGTCGGCCACACGACCCTGGGAGAGAACAACGTCGTTCATCCTTTTGCGGTCATCGGCGGTGAGCCCCAGGATTACTCGTACAAGGGGCAGCCCACGCGCGTCGAGATCGGCGATAACAACGTCTTCCGCGAGGCAGTCACCATCCACCGCGGCAGCGATAAGGAATATGGGCTCACCCGGGTCGGTTCGAACAACTACATCATGGCCAATGTCCATGTCGGCCACGATTGCGTGCTCGGCGACCGCATCCTCGTGGCCAACAACACCATGTTCGCCGGCCACATTCACGTCGAGTCCTTCGCCAACATCTCAGGCGCCGTCGGACTGCACCAGTTCGTCAAGGTCGGCGCCCATAGCTACATCGGCGGCATGTCGCGAATCGTCCACGACGTGCCCCCTTACATGCTCATCGAGGGAAACCCCTCGAAAGTCCGCTGTATCAACGTGGTCGGTCTGAAGCGGCACGATATCAGCCCCGAGTCGATCGCTTCGCTGCACGAGGCACACCGGCTGATCTTCCGTGCCCGAATGACCACTGAGCATGCCACCAAAATCCTCGAGGCGCACGGCCATCTCTGTCCGGAAGTCCGCCGATTGCTCGATTTCATCGAGTTCCAGCAGCAGGGCAAGCATGGACGGGGCCGCGAGCGCGGGAGGGCCTGATCCATGAAACGGTTACGCGTCGGCGTCGTGGGCGTCGGACATCTGGGCCAGCATCATGCGCGAATCCTGGCCAGTCTGCCCGACGTGGAACTCGTGGCAGTGGTCGATTCCCGGCCCGAACAGGCGCAAACCATCGCCGACAAGTTCGGCAGCCGCGCCGTTTCCGACTACCACCAGCTCCTGGATCGGATCGACGCGGTCTCGATCGCCGTTCCCACCATGCTCCACCGCGAGGTCGCCGGGACCTTCCTTTCACGGGGAATTCCCACACTAGTCGAGAAACCCCTGGCCAGCTCGCTGGCCGAGGCAGAGCTGCTCGTGTCCCTGAGCCACTCCACCGGCGCCTTGCTCCAGGTGGGCCATATCGAACGCTTCAACCCCGCGCTTTCGGCATTGCACCAGATGGCTATTCGCCCCAAGTACATCAGTGCCGAGCGACTTTCCACCTACACGTTTCGCTCGACCGACATCGGAGTCGTACTGGACCTGATGATCCACGACATCGACCTGGTGCTCTCGCTGGTGAGCGCGCCGGTGCGGTCGGTCTCGGCCGTCGGCGTGAGCCTCTTTGGCGAGCATGAAGACGTGGCCAACGCACGCGTCGAGTTCGAGAACGGCACCGTCGCCAACCTCACGGCCAGCCGCGCCAGCTACACGGCTCTGCGGAAGATGCGAATCTGGAGCACCGAAGGTTATGCCTCGCTTGATTTCGCCGCCAAATCCGCAACGCTGGTCCAGCCGTCCGGCGAGTTCCTGAGCGGCCAGCTCGACCTGGATGGAGTCGATCTCAGCCAGCCCATGGCGGTGAAAGAGCACCTCTTCGGCAAGGTACTGCGAGTGGACCAGGTCCAGACCGCCGGCCGCGAGCCACTGGCACTCGAGATCGAAGACTTCGTGCAAGCCCTTCGCGGCGGGACGCGCCCCCGGGTCGGCGGTGACGACGCCCTCCGCGCCATGCGTCTGGCCGATCAAATCCTGAAAAGCCTCAACGCCCACCACTGGGACGGCGATGCCGCCGTCACCCCCCTGCCCGCCCAGCCCATCGAAAGCACCTCCGTGCTCCGCGGCCCCCATGCCTGGCGACTCAAGAACCGTCGCCAGAACCCCTCGGCCGCAGGCCATTGATCACACTGCGCTGGTGATGGCGTCGTGGGTGAAGCTGGTGACCACCTTGCTCAGAAGCGTGCGGTCCTCCAGGGTTTTCAGGGTGGCCATCCGGCGACGGCGCTGGGCCTGCCGGGTCCGGTTGTTGCGGCCGACGAGGCGCTGACCGGGGCTCTGCGGAAGGAGGCGT
>JAFAHT010000207.1 GCA_019237095.1 Planctomycetaceae bacterium | reverse complement strand
CTATTCCTCATGGCCGTTTCATCTCGAAGAGGTCCGTGCTGCGGCAGTAGTAATCGCCGCCGAGGCGCGCGATCGTCCGCAGCTTGCGCGGATCGACATGGCCTGAGGGGTCGAGCACGGAGTCGTCGATGTGAATCAGGAGTACCTCACCAATCACCAGGTTGGCCGCAATCGGCCCGTCGCCGATGGGCACGATCTGTCGAACCCGGCATTCCATGTGGACGGGAGAAACGGCCACGCGGGGCGGGCGGACCTTGGTCGAGGGCTGGAGCGCCAGCCCGGCGTACTCGGCCTCGCTCTGGCCCGGAGGAAGCTCCTTCGAAGTCGCGTTCATCGGCTCGGCCAGGTCTTCCACGGCCGCGTTGAGGACAAACTCGGGCACGATCTCGAGATTGCGCAGGGTGTCCTTCTTGGTACCGTCACGGCGGAGGCCGGGGGAAAAGACGACAACCGGCGGATTGGCGCCAAAGGCGTTGAAAAAGCTGAACGGGGCGAGGTTGATGCGTCCTTCAGCGTCGATCGTCGTGACCCAGGCGATCGGCCGGGGAGTTATAACTTCGATCAGGGTCCGGTAGATCTTCACGATATCGGTGGAGGGAACATCGATGATCATTCAATCAATCCAACTCAGGGGGTACGACGGGTCATCCAGTTCCATGGCCTGGCGGGTCAGCCGGAGAGGCTTGAAGGTGTCGACCATCACGGCGAGCTCGTCGGTCCTGGTCGCTGCGCGGCTGGCGGCGATTGTACCGGGGTGCGGGCCGTGGGGAATGCCGCGAGGATGAAGCGTGATCGATGCCTCCTCGACGCCCCGCCGACTGCCGAACCGGCCTCGAACATAGTACAAGACCTCGTCGGCCTGCACGTTCGAATGTGCGTACGGCACCTTGATTGCCTCGGGGTGAGTATCGAGCATTCGGGGCGCGAACGTACAGACGACGAATCCCGCCGCTTCGAAGGTTTGCTGCACGGGTGGAGGCTGATGGACCGTTCCGGTGATCGGCTCGAAATCCTCGGCGTTGAAGGTGTAGGGATACATCATTCCGTCCCATCCCACGACGTCGAAGGGATGGCTCGCCAGGGTGTAGCGCGTCAGCCGCCTGTTATCCCTGACGAGCACCTGGGTTTCTTGCTCGGTGTCGATGACGGAGATTTCGCGCGGGCCGTGCAGATCCCGCTCGCTGTACGGCGATCCGAGCTTCAACTGGCCATCCGGGTTGAGATAGCGTGATGGAATCGTCACATTGCCTGCCGCTTCGATGACGAGCAGGTCGGGCTGGGACGCCGGCTCGAAATCGAGGCGATACGTCGTGCACCGGGGAATCACGATATAATCCAATTCACGAAAGGGCAAGGGACCGAACATCGTGTGCAATGTTCCCCGGCCGCTGTTGATGAAGAGGAGCTCATCGGCGTCGGCATTGCGGAAGAGTTCGTCCTGGGGCCGATCGGGGCGGCATCGGGCCAGAGAGACATCCTCGTTGGCAAGCAGGACGATCCGACCCGAGATCGGGTTGCCCACGCGCGGAAGGGCCTTCGTCTTGAGGTGATGGTGGCGAAGGGCCGGCTGGTCAACCAGATCGATCGCGAGCGACCCCGCGGGTTCGACCCGGACCACGCGGGTGGGTGGGCGAAGATGGTAGACCAGGCTATAGGCCCTCGAGAACCCGGCGAGGGTCACGACCTCCTCGTAATAGATCCCTTCGCCCAGGAAACCCGGGTGGTGGGGATGGGCGATATGCCGTTTGCGAGGGACTGAGCCGAGTCGCAGATAGGGCGGCATGAGTTTCTCCCGGGTCCGGTCCGATCAAGGATGGGCGACGACGCGATTGCGCAGGTTTCCCAGCCGCTGGATTGCCAGCTCGACAACGTCGCCGGGCTTGAGCCAGCCACCGACGGCCTGGGGCGTGAGCTCGAGGATGCAGCCGGAGCCGACCGTACCCGAGCCCAGTACATCGCCGGGCCGGAGGATGGTGTCACGGCTGGCGTGCGCCAGAAGCTGAGGCCAGGTCCAGTACATCGAGCCGGAGTTGCCGCGCGACAGCACCCGTCCATTCACCGCAGCGGTCATTTCCAGGTGCAGCCGCCCCCCGCGATAGCAGTCGGCCAGCTCGTCAAGGCACACAAGCTCGGGGCCGAGCGAGGTTGCGAAGTCTTTTCCCTTGCTCGGGCCCAGCCCGACGGCCATCTCGAGGCGCTGCAGGTCGCGCGCGCTCCAGTCGTTCATGATCGTGAATCCCGCGACACACTCGAGCGCGCGATCGTCGGCGGGAAGATCACGAGCGGGCTGGCCGATCACGCAGGCCAGTTCCAGCTCGTAATCGAGCGCCTGGCTGTCGTGGGGAATCCAGACGTCGGCCTCGTGGCCGACGACGCTGGCGGCATTGGAGAAATAGAAGACGGGCACGCGATACCACTCGGGCACCATGTCGAGCCCGCGGTGGCGCCGGCAGGTCGCCACGTGCTGCTCGAAGGCATAAAAGTCGCGGATGCTGGCGACCTCGGGGAGCGGGCGTCGCATGCCTTTCCTCGCGCCTGTGGGCGAGTCTCCTGTCATGCGCTCATGCGCACTTGTGTGAGAATTCGCGATTGCACCCCCCGCCGCCCTGATCGAGATTCCCGAGGTGCCCCGTCCCTATGGCGTTGCCAGCGGGAGCAGCCCCGCCACGGCGATCTGGCCGACCTCCCGCCCGTCGATCTTGAGAGATACGGTGTCCGGCTCGCTCAGGATCTTGGGAGCCGGGTAACGTCCCCCCCGCCCCTGCTGGGGGCCCGGCCCTTCGTAGACTTCGAGGCGGCGCCTCGGAACGTTGACGATCCAGTAGACCGGGATGCCGCCGCCGTCATAGACGCGGGCTAGCGCCCGGTCCTTGGCCACGCTCGAGCGCGTGACCTCGACGACCAAGGCGACGTCCTCCGGGTCAGGGTGTCGGGTCTCGTAGTCCTCGATAACGCCGCGCACGACGGAGACGTCCGGCTCCGGCTCGCTTCGCCGGTTGGGGATGCGAACGGGCTGCTCCTGTCGCACGTACCAACCCCCCGGCAGAATTCGCTCGATCGCTCGCCGCGTGCGATTCGAGGCGGTTGAGTGTGCGGGGTTCTTCACTTCCTTCTCCACAATGCGACCGTTGATCAGCTCGAAGCGATTCGTTTCGGGCAGGATTCCGTTCTCCACCATCTGGTCGTACTGGTCGACCGTCAGTCGTTTCGTAATCGTACTCACTTCACACCACCTATCTCGCTTCGCTCGAGGACCGCGTTGAGGTTAACAGACGGGACCGTTTCTCATGGGGCAAAGAGACGCTTTGGAGTCAAAGCGTTCCCCGGCGCGCCTGCTCGCGCTCGATGGCTTCAAACAAGGCCTTGAAGTTCCCCTTGCCAAAGCTTTGCGCCCCGCGCCGCTGGATGATCTCCAAGAAGAGGGTCGGCCGGTCCTCAACCGGCTTGGTGAAAATCTGGAGCAAATAGCCCTCATCATCGCGATCAACCAGGATACCCAGTTCGGCCAGTTCGCGCAGATCTTCCTGGATCGTGCCGACCCGTTGGGGCAGCATCTCGTAGTAGGCCGACGGCACCTTGAGGAACGAGACGTCATTGGCGGCCATGGCCCGCACGCTGGCAATGATGTCGCCGGTCGCCAGCGCGATGTGCTGCACGCCCGGGCCGCCGTAATATTCAAGGAACTCATCAATCTGGGACCGGCGCCGGCTCTTGGCCGGCTCGTTGATGGGAAACTTGATCCGGCCGCGTCCATCGGCGACCACCCTGGACATCAAAGCCGAGTATTCGGTGCTGATGTCCTTGTCGTCGAAGCTCGCCAGCAGCGAAAAGCCCATGATCTTGCTGTAGTAGTCAACCCAGTCGCCCATCTTGCCTTCTTCGACATTGGCGACGATGTGGTCAATGGCCTTCAGGCCGACTGGATGAAACGTGCGGGGGCTGTACCGATCCGCATCGAGTGGTTTGAATCCCGGGGCGAAGACTCCTTGATAGCGCGACCGGTTCAGAAGCGTGTGCGTTGTGTCTCCATAGGCGTGGATCTCGGCCAGATCAATGGCACCATGCTCGTCCTCGACGGTGCGCGGGGGCGACGCGGCTTGCGCTCCCCGCGCCACGGCCACCTCGAACGCTGCTCGAACGTCGTCGACTTCCAGCGCGATGGACTGGACTCCGTCGCCGTGCCGCACCAGCCGGTGCGCTTCGGGGTGAAGGGCGCTGAGGGGCGAGGCCAGCACGAACGTGATTTGCCCCTGGCGAAGGACGTAGCACGCCTCGTGCTTCATTCCGGTTTCCAATCCCCCGTACGCAATCACCTCGAAGCCGAAGGCATTTCTGTAGAAATACGCCGACTGCCGCGCATTGCCCACGAACATCCGAACGTGGTCAATGCACTTCAGTGTCATGGCATCGGTGGGCATGCGAATCGCCTCTCGATTTGCAAGTTCCCAAGCAGCGAAGCCGCCCGCTTGGAGAAAACGTCATGATCGCGCGTACCCTTACCCGGTCAAGCCGTGAAGACGGTCGTCTTCCAGGCCGTCCCAGAAAACAGCGATGGCATCGAGGACTTCGCGTGCCCCCTGGAAGAAACGCGACTCGTCAAACTGAGGTTCGAAGAAGACCCCTTCGAGCTCGTCCATCGTATGGCCGGCGTGCTGGGCCTCGACGCGGTTGTGCCACGTGAAGAAAGCAACTTTCAGACCGGGCAGCCGGGCAGCCTTGATTTGCAGGAGGCCGTCTTCCAGCTCCTGCCAGAAGCCCGCGGCGGCCCAGTTCTCGACGGCGAAACTGGCCCCCTCGGCGATCTGCCCGTCCTCGTTGCCGTAGAGCCGCTGAAGCTCGTCGCAGAACCGGAGGGTGTAGGGACGGCCGTGCCGGCGCTTGCCGAGCTCATCGAAACCGAGGCCCAGCGCTTCGCCGACGGCCAGCAGCCACTCGAAGTGGGCTGCACGGAACCGGAAGATGCCGCCATCGACGGTGCCTTCGGTGCTGACAAGCTCGGGGTCGCCTTCCCGGTCCTTCGTCGCCTCGTCATCGGTCCTGGCCAAGGAGGCTTTGCCGTCGGTTCGCCGGTAGATGACCCCCAGCTCGTTCATCAGAATTTCCTTGGCCGCCCGCGCCTGCTGGAGCGACGGGGCATTGATCACTCGGAGCAGAGCCGCAACCAGGAACTGATTGGAGAACACCGAGAACTGGCGGACGAAGTGAATGAGCTGGGCGTCCGATGCTTGGCCGTCGCGGAACCAGCGGGTATAGGCATTGTCAGTGATGATGCGATGATGGAGTAGATCGCGATCCACGCGATCCAGGAATTCACGAAAGGCTTCAACCTGCGCACCAGTGAGCTCACCCTTTCGCAGTCGCTCCTCGATCCGTGGAGAAACCAGGTCGTGCTGCAGCGCTGCTGTCATGCGTAACCTCCTTGCTTGTGAGAGAAACGGGGGATGTGAGACCCCATTATCGTAACCAAACGGGGAAAGATCGGTCGATCCAATTCCAGAACGGTTTCCTTCCGGCTTAACTTTCTTTTGCGGCTTTCCTTATTATTCTTAGTGAACCCGGCAGCGCTGCGCCCCGTCAAGGCCGCGCCAGGCCCACATATCAGGCGATTCCGCAACACTTGCACGATCCGCATATCAGGCAGATTGATTTCCGTGTGTCAAAGAACACGCGCCGCGCGCCGCCCTTCCGCTTTGGCGGCGCGCGGGCCTGCTTCTCACGCCGAATTGTCAAAGTCCATCCGCCCTGTCCCGGCATACTGATTTTACAACAGAATCGCCCGACTCTTGCGAGCGTCTCCGGAAGCTGCTCTCTTCTTGTATGGTATGTGCGCGATCGCGATGGGTTCGTTCCTCACGGACTAACCCGACGAAGGCATCTCCTCAAACCGGGCCGACCGCCCAGTTTGGTAGACTGGACGGATCGGCTGTTACGGATGTGGAGGGGAACGCGACAGCCGTCCCCCGGACCCTTCATCACACGACAGCTTCCCATGATGCGAGGGAGCTTGGAGAGATGTCAGCATATATACTTACTGAACCCCTTTTCGAGGAGGCCGATCGATGCGAGTCGACAATGTTCTCGGTGCCAAGGAGCGACGGTTGATTTCAATCGCCCCCGAAGCGTCAGTTAAAGAGGCGCTGGCTCTGTTCGTCGAGCACAACATCGGCTCGTTGCCAGTTGTCGATGCCTCAGGACAACTTGTCGGGATCTTCACTGAGCGTGACGTGCTTCACGGGGACCATCGTGACTCCGAGAAGTTCCATCACCAGCTCATCAAAGACGTCATGACGCCCAACCCTTTGACCTGCAGCTCCAACGACGCTGTGCACGAAGTCATGGGCATGATGTCACGGAGCCGTGTAGGACAATTGCCCGTGGTCGACGAAGGCAAGCTGGTCGGAATGGTTTCCGTCGGTGATCTCATCAAGTCGTTATACAACCATGCCGAGGCTGCGAACCAGCAATTAACGGCTTTTCTCTACGGACCAGGTTGAGACGCGGATAGGGTCATCGGCAGCTATCCAACTCCTCCCTGCTCCTGGCTCACTTGGCAGGTCCGCGGACGGCCGCGCCCTGTGTCGGCCAATTGGCCAGACAATACGCATGTTTCCCTCGCTCCTCGTAAATTCGTAAATTCTTAAAATTCGTGAACCGGGAGGCCCTTGATTTCTCGTCACGGTCCGCTATTGTAGCACTTGCAATTGTCCGTCAGGCCACTGATTGGTAGGTCAAAGGAGCAGCACCACGTTGAGCCATGGGGTCGGCCTCAGCGATCAGTTGCTTCAATTCAGTCAGGCTCAGAGTTCAGCTCGGGGAGGAATCCGCGCCCCGGCTTCTTAGCGGGCTTGCAGGCAATCGTATTTTCATCCAGCAGAGGATGCCAAGGCGACCAGGAAGGTTTCAGCGTGCGGTACCGAACTGGCGCCCTCTGCGAAACGACCTGTTTTTCGGGAAATTCAGGCGTTCTCGCGGTTCGTTTTTGTCTCGGAATGAGAAGAGGCTTCAAAGTCAATCTCCCTGGTATCCGTGGCCTCCCATCGCCCCGGTGAAGCAATCGTTTCAGCTCCGCGTGGGAGGATGCGGCTCACACTCATGTGAATCGCGGCAGGAGTGTGGTGACGGCGCCGTTCGGTCATGCCGAGCACTGCGCAGAGAGCTTACCTGCGATGCCAATCTGTCCATCGCCGGACGGAGCCGGCTCTTACAGGGAATTGCAGGCGGGGGCCGAGCCCGCGAGCCGGGCGGGGGGATACTGTCCCCGATCCGTTTTCGCGAAGGCATGCTATTGGGCCCACTGAGAAGCAAGGTCGAAATGGGAGAATAATCTCCCAATGACGAAAACGTGGAGGACAAGGCTATGGCGAAAACGATGAAGGCGGCGGTCGTGCGCAAGTTCGGGGAACCGCTCGTGATCGAGGATGTGCCCATGCCCACGCCCGGGCCTGGCCAGATACTGGTCAAGGTGGCGGCGAGCGGTGTCTGCCACACCGACCTGCACGCCGCGGAAGGCGATTGGCCGGTGAAGCCGAAGCTGCCCTTGATTCCTGGTCACGAGGGCGTCGGCCCCGTCGCGGCACTCGGGGCCGGCGTCACCGACGTCAAGGAGGGCGATCTGGTCGGCGTGCCGTGGCTGCACGACGCCTGCGGCAAGTGCGAATTCTGCGTGACCGGCTGGGAGACGGTGTGCACGAACCAGCGCAACACCGGCTATTTCGTCGACGGCGGCTATGCCGAGTATGTGCTGGCGCCGGCCAATTATGTCGGCCATCTGCCCGCGGGGACCGATCTCATCACGATGGCGCCGATCCTGTGCGCCGGTGTGACGACCTACAAGGGCCTCAAGGAGACCGAGGCGGAGCCCGGCGAGTGGGTGGTCGTCTCCGGCATCGGCGGCCTCGGCCATATTGCGGTGCAATATGCCAAGGCCATGGGCTTCTTTGTCGGCGCGGTCGACATCCTCGAGGACAAGCTCGCGCTGGCTCGGTCGCTCGGCGCCGACTTCACGGCCAACGCGGCGACCGAGGACGCCGTTGCCAAGGTGATCAAGGAGACCGGTGGCGGCGCGCATGGCGTGTTGGTGGTGGCGGTGGGGAGGGCCGCCTTCGGCCAGGCAGTCAGCATGACGCGGCGGCGGGGGACGGTGAGCATGGTCGGCCTGCCGCCCGGCGATTTCCCGTTACCGATCTTCGAGGTCGTGCTGAAGCGGGTCACGGTTCGCGGCTCGATCGTCGGCACGCGCCAGGATCTCGCCGAGTGCATCGCCATGGCCGCCCGAGGCTTGGTCAAGGCGAAAGTCACCACTGAGCCCCTGGAAAAGATCAACGATGTGTTCAAGCGCATGAAAGAGGGCAAGATCGACGGGCGCGTGGTCCTGACCCTCTAGGTGTGCAGGCGAGGCTACCAAGGTCCCAGCCGAGCGGCGAGGGATGGCCGCTTGGCCTTCCGGGACTTGTTGTCGGAGCGCCCGGGGCGGCCAGGATAGGATCGCGACTCACAACCTACTTGCGACCGAGGCGGCAGGATGATAGAAAGACAATTAACAACGCCCAGAAGTGCCGTGAGCAGCCGGCCGGGGGCGGCCCTATCTTTCCTGCGGCACAACCGCCCTGGCTGTCCACGAGACTTCTGGAAAGCGTCACAGGCAGTCGCGAGTTCTGAGTGCTTGATTAAGGCAAGCTGAGCGATGCCGAAGGAGCGCCTGCGAAAGGGCGGCTTCGGTGCACCCGACGAGTGCGCCGCGGTCGTCGGCCTCTAGGGACAGAGCGGGGCTCCTTGAGCGGCATTTGCCCTCATTTTCGTTCTCCACGCTACGACTTGAGTGAGCTTTGCCACGGCAATCTGGCAACGCTACGGCGAGCTTCCTCCGTGCGTGTACAACCGCCGGGGAAATCAAGCTGTTCGGCTTCATCAGCGGCGGTTTGGGCGGCATCTGGTTTCCGGCCGTCGATTTCGTGATTGTCGGGACCTTTCTGGATCATCACCTTTGCAACCGTCCCTTCCCTGTTGAGGAGGTTCAGCAGGTAAGGCCCTGTGCCAACTGGATCTCGCAACGGACGAGGTGAAACGCCTCAAGGTAAGTCAACCCGAAAGAAGCGTTCGATCGTCTTTCGGGCTTCGTCCGTCTCTTCGATCGAAGTTCCCCATCACCCTGAAAGGGAGTATGACCATGGCAACAGCTACCATGCCCCGCCGTCCCACGAAGGCCCGCAAGTATCAGACCAAAATCCTGATCGGTGGCCAGTGGCGCGATAGTGTCAGTGGCAAGACATTCAAGACCATCGACCCCTCGACCGAGGAGGTCATCACCGAAATCGCCATGGGCGATGCCGCCGACATCGACCTGGCGGTCAAGGCCGCGCGGAAGACGTTCGACGACCGCAAGGGCGTCTGGCGCAAGATGGACGCCCGCGATCGCGGCCGCCTGATGCACCGGCTCGCCGACCTGATCGAGGAGCACATCGACGAGCTGGCCGAGCTCGAGACCCTTGACAACGGCAAGCCAATCGCCGAGAGCCGCAACGTCGACCTGCCGCTCGTGATCGACTGCTTCCGCTATTACGCCGGCTGGGCCGACAAGATCCAGGGCCAGGTCGTCCCCATCCGGGGCAACTACCTCTGCTACACCAAGAAAGAGCCTGTCGGCGTCGCTGGGCAGATCATCCCCTGGAACTTCCCGCTGCTCATGGCCGCCTGGAAGTGGGGTCCGGCGCTGGCCGCGGGCTGCGTGAGCGTGCTCAAGCCGGCCTCGTCGACTGCCCTGACCGCGCTGCGCCTGGGCGAGCTGGCAATGGAGGCCGGTTACCCGGCCGGGGTGGTCAACGTCGTCCCCGGCCGCGGCTCGGTCGCGGGCGACGCCCTGGCGAAGCACCCCGGCGTGGACAAGATCGCGTTCACCGGCTCGACAGAGGTCGGGTATGGCCTCATGAAGATTTGCTCCGAAACGCTCAAGCGGCTCACCTTCGAGCTGGGCGGCAAGAGCCCGAACGTCATCTTCGCCGACGCCGACCTTGATACCGCCGTGCAAGGGTCCATGCTCGGGCTGTTCTTCAACCAGGGGCAATGCTGCTGCGCCGGAAGCCGGTTGTTCGTGGAGGACAAAGCCCACGACGAGTTCGTCGAGAAGCTGAGCAAGAAAGTCGAGTCACGGAAGGTGGGCGATCCGTTCGACCCAGATACTGAACAGGGCCCCCAGGTCGATAAGAACCAGTACGATACGATCATGTCGTACATCGAGAAGGGTAACAAGGAGGGGGCCAAGTGCGTCACCGGCGGCGAGCGTCTCGGCGACAAGGGCTTCTTCATCAAGCCGACGATCTTCGACAACGTCACGGATAACATGACGATCGCCCGCGAGGAGATCTTCGGACCGGTCCTGTCGGTCTTGAAGTTCCGCGACATCGATGAGGTCATCGACCGGGGGAACGCGAACGAGTACGGCCTGGCCGCCGCCGTCTGGACCCGCGACATCGGCAAGGCGCACGCCATCGCCGACGGCATGCGCGCGGGGACCGTCTGGGTCAACTGCTATGATGTCTTCGACGCCGCCGCCCCCTTCGGCGGGTTCAAGAAGAGCGGCTTCGGCCGCGAACTGGGCGAGAAGGGGCTCGACAGCTACACCGAGATGAAGACCGTGACGATCTCGCTTGCTTGACAACGACGGTCTGACGTCTTCTCGAATCTCCCGCCGGGGGGCGCTTCGCGCCCCCCGGCAGCGCGCAG
>JAFAHT010000203.1 GCA_019237095.1 Planctomycetaceae bacterium | reverse complement strand
CCTCATCATCCCCCAAGTGAGGTCTCGTTTCACGCCCCCCGGGGCCGGGCCGACGCCCGGGGAGGACTCCCCGTGCGACGGGATTCACAGCCACGCGATACAATAGCCCAGGCTTCATGGACTTACGCCTTCAGGACGTGCCATTCGTGTCAGTCCATCATTCTTGCCCGAAAAGATGAACCGACACCGGATTACGCGAAAAGATGAACCGACACCGGATTACGCCGACACCGGATTACGCCCATGGCGCGAATCTACGAGATTCGCCGCATGAACCAGGCCCACGCGGCCGTCGCCGCTTCGGTCCGGGCCATCACGAATCAAGGTCCTGCTCGAGCGGTCCGGTCGCTGTTCGAACTGACCTCCGCGCTCGAGGCTATGGGCGCAGATATTCCCTGGAACGAAGCGGAATGGAGGGCACTCGCTCTCTTGAACCTGGGAGCCCCGACCCAGGCGCGCAGGCTCTACGAGCGAGCTTCGGACCCTCCGTCTGCAGCTCTTCGACATTGCCGGATCGCCGACACTCACCTTGCGGCGTTCGCTCTCGAGGACGCGGAGTGTGCCTATCGACAATCCCTGGCCCAGAATCGATCCCTTGGCTCTGGCTGGTTCGGACTGTGTCTTGCGTTGCTTCACCAGGGCCACCCTGCCGAAGCGCTGGAGGCATGCCGTAGCGCCTTGACTTGCACGCTGACGGGACCTCAGCGCGGCACGCTGGAAAAGCTTCAGATTCTTCTGGCGCGTTTCGCAAGTGATTGACTCAAGCCCAGGCACTGCCAGGTCCGCCAGACGGTCAAGCTGACGGCCCCTCACTTTGATCCGCTCTCCTCGCCGGGTTGAGGTGGTGCCGAGGTCAGATCCGGTTTCCCATTTTCGGGTTTGCAAACCGGAAACCGAATCCGACCCCATGGACCATCGACTACAGGTTTTCTGCAGAGCACTCCCGTCCCCTTATCTCCCGCACGATGGCGAGTAGCCCACAGAAGAAGGAACGGCATCGCGGGGTTGCGTGGACGGAAGGGGCAGGCAATGCGTGGTTGACCCGGCACGTTCGGTTCGTTAACTTGTGAGGAATCTCCAAGGAGGTCCCCCATGACGACGGCGCGTGCGCATCTGGTTGATGCTTCGGTCACCCGCTGGTATCACTGCGTGCTGCGCTGTGTGCGGCGGGCAGACCTGCTCGGCGAGGGAAAGTTCGACCGTAAAGACTGGATCGAAAGACGCCTTCAGGAGCTTGCTCAAATCTTCTCGGTGACCGTCGCGGCGTTTGCGGTCCTGGACGACCGCTTGCACGTCCTGGTCCGCCTGGATCCGGATGTGGCCAAGAGGTGGTCGAATGACGATGTGGTGCGGCGCTGGGCACGCCTCTCCCCGCCGCGTGACAAGTATCGCCAGCCGACCCCGGTCACCGACGGCTGGGTCAAGTCGCAACGGAGGGACTCCAGGGGGGTCGCATCCGCTCGCGAGCGGTTGCAAAGCCTCAGTTGGTTCATGAAGTGTCTGAAAGAGCCGCTCTCACGGCTGGCCAACCGGGAAGAGCAGACCCGCGGCGCGTTCTTCGAGGGCCGCTTCAAGAGCGTGGCGATCCTCGATGAAGAAGCACTTATTGCCATATGCGCTTACATTGATATGCTTCCGGTGGCCACCGGGATTGCCAAGACTGCCGAGACCGGCAAGCATACCTCGATCCGGCAACGGGTCAAGCACGTCAAGGCACAGGGAGGAGCCAGAGATCTGACCGCCGCCCGGCGCGGCAGCGTCTCGGGCTCGAAGGCGACAGCGGGCCGGGAGGAGGGGCTCTGGCTCTGTCCCATCGAGGATCGACAGAGCCTGGGTTCCTCACGTGAAGGGATGGTCGAAGGATTCTCGCTGGGCAACTACCTTCTGTTGCTGGAGTACACCGGGCGGTTGTTCCGCGAAGGAGAAGCCGTGGTCTCCGCCGAGCTGGCCAGGATCCTGGAACGCCTGGGGAGCAACGCGGAGAACTGGCAGGCACGATTGGAGAAGCTGGCCAAAGGCCGGTTGCTGGGCCATTACTTCGCCGCCAGCCGAGCCCGGCTGAAGGAAGTCGCCGAGCACCTGGGCGTGCACCACCTTGCGAACCTGGGCGGCTGCGAGGCGCGATGACGACGTCCTGACAAGGGTTGGGCGAAGCGCTGCGATGGCCGTTCACATCGACCGGTTGGGGGTGATCGGTCGACTGAGTCACTCGGAGAACCCCGCCATGCGGCTCGCGACGATGACCCTCCTGATCCTCACCCTCGCCGCCCGCGCCGGCGTCGCACAGGTCGGCGGCAACGTCGGCTACGGCCAGGCGGGCGGCCGGGCGCGGGCCGAGCAGAATGAACGGGCCAAGCGGCAGTTGACCCGCGAGGAGATGCCGCCGACGGACACGTCGATGTTCGTCGACGCGAACGTCCTGATGAACGTCAAGGCTGACGAGTTCGTCGCGACCTTTGGCGTCGCCGTGGAGGCCGAGACCGTCGAGGCGTGCCAGGAAAAGATGAACGCCACCATCGCCGCGTTCACCGAGACGCTCAAACCGCTGAGCATCGGCTGAGCATCGGCCCCGAGGCGATCTTCGTTGACTTCACCGCGCAGACGAAGGCTACGACTACAAGGTCGAGGGGAGCCTCGCCCGAGAGCACCTCGCAGGCTTCGAGCTGAAGAAGACCGTCGCCGTCCGCTACCGCGACAAGGCGCTGATCGACCGCCTCGTCGTCGCCGCAAGCCCGTCGGCCAGTTCACCCTCTACCTCAAGCTCAGGTACGAGCTCGAGACGAGGCGTTGATCGGAGCCAGAGGCGGGCCCCCCGGCCGCAGGCAGACCCGATCCGATCCTGTCCTTGGCCCACTCCAGGAGAGGGAAGGGACAGGCATCGCGTGATTCGTCGCGGCGAAGGCGAGGCGAGACGACGGTGGATGCCGGGTATGGGTGTGTCGCCACGGCCCTCCATGCTCACCCTTCGTGTGAGCATGGCACCCCCCGAGCTCGGGTCTCCCCGGGTGGCATGCTCGCGGCTTCGCGAGCATGGAGTGCCTCGGCTTGCGCGGAGAGGCGGGAGCTTCCCTGCGTGGGCGTGACTGCTACGGCCCTCCATGCTCACCCTTCGTGTGAGCATGGCACCCCCCTGAGCTCGGGTCTCCCCGGGTGGCATGCTCGCGGCAAGTGAGCGAGACGACCGAGGACAACCCGTCCGGCTTGTGATAAAATCCCGGCATGAGCCAGTCGGATCCCGAAGATGTCGTCGCGCGGAGGTACAAGACCTGCCCGGCGCTCGAGTGGCACCGGAGCTGACAGAGATCTGACCGAACCACGGGCCCGTGAACTGCGCCGAATCTAGACCTCCCGTGAGTGAGGAGCCATGCTCTCTTCCAGCTCGGCAAGGAGCCTCTCCAGGTCGGGGAGGTTGACCGGCTTGACCAGGTGGTCGTCGCACCCCGCTTCCCTGGATTGGACGCGGTCGCCCGCCTGGCCCCAGCCGGTGAGTGCGATGATGATCACCTCACGCCCCCAGGGCTGCTCTCGGATGCGGCGGGCGGCCTCGTAACCGTTCAGCCGGGGCATCCCCACATCCATCAGGATGACCTCGGGGCCGAACTGCTTCGCCGCCTCCACCGCCTCCACGCCGTCGAAAGCCGTGTGAACTTCGTGCCCCAGGAGCTCAAGGAGACCGCTCATCGTTCGGGCCGAGTCTTGGTTGTCATCCACCACCAGGATTCGGCGCTTGGAGACGGAGGATGGCCGATCATCCTCGGACGAAGTCGCGGGCGCCGGGCCGTCACCCGCTCCCAGCGCCGGGAGGCGTACGGTGAAGGTGCTGCCCTTACCGAGACCGTTGCTTTCAGCCGTGACGGTCCCGCCGTGCATCTCGACCAGGCCCTTCACGAGCGCCAGACCGATCCCGAGCCCACCGGTGGAGCGCTCGATGCTCCGGTCCACCTGGGAGAACATATCGAAGATGTGGTGCAAGGCCTCCGCGGGGATGCCGATGCCGGTGTCCCGAACCGAAGCAACCACTTCATCGCCGCGCCGCTCGGCGGTGAGCCAGATATGACCTCCCGTCTTCGTGTACTTGGCACTGTTCGTGAGGAGGTTCGAGAGGACCTGCGCGAGCCGCGTGAGGTCAGCGTCGAGGAACACGGGCTCGGACGGGAGCGAGAGACAGAGCATGTGTCCGGCCGCCTCGATGACGGGGCGGGCCGTCTCCACGGCGTTGTCGACGACATCCGCCAGCGCCACCCGGGCCCGGCGAAGCTCCATCTTGTGCCGGCCGATGCGCGACACATCGAGCAGATCATCGATGAGCCGCACCATGTGCCCAAGCTGCCGTTCCATCATTGCGCGGGCCTGGGCGACGGCGTTCCCATCGTCGCCCGCCAAACGCATCACCTGGAGCCCGTTTCGCAGCGGGGCGAGCGGGTTGCGGAGTTCGTGCGCGAGGAGGGCAAGGAACTCGTCCTTCCTCCGGCCCGCCTCCCTCAGTTCCTCCTCGGCCCGCTTCCGGTCGGTCACGTCCGTGGTCGCCCCGATCATCCGTACCGGCCGTCCGGCCGTGTCGCGGATCACTGTGGCAGCGGTGGTGATCCACCGCACGGCCCCGCCCTTCTGGACGATGCGACACTCGATCAGGTACGGGGCATCCTCCTCCACGCTCGCCCGGACGGCCTCCATGACGCGGCCGGCGTCCTCTGGGTGCAGGTGGCGAGCGAGCATGTTCAGGGTGCCGTCGAACTCCTCCGGCCGCATGCCGTAGAACTCGGTGACCCGATCGGACCAGGTGATGCGCCCCGTGGCGATGTCCCAGTCCCAGACGCCCGTCTGCCCTGCGTCCAAGGCCAGCCGGAGGCGCTCTCGCTCCGCCTTGACCTCCTGGAGCAGCCGCTCACGCTCGGCCTCGGTCCGATGGCGCTCGGTGATGTCCCGGAACACGAGTACCGCCCCGACGGTCGCCCCGGACCCGTCCCGCATTGGCGCGGCACTGTCGTCGACGGGGCGCTCGGTCCCGTCCCGGGCGATGAGGACCGTGTGGTTCGCCAGCCCCACGACCGTCCCGTCCCGCAGGGCCCGGAGGGCGGGGTTTTCGACCGGCCGACGAGTCTGTTCGTTGACGACTTGAAAGACGTCCGGCAGTGGCCGCCCCGCGGCGTCGGCCGTGAACCAGCCGGTCAGCGCCTCGGCCACGCGGTTGAGGAACGTCACCCGGCCTTCGGCGTCGGTGGTAATGACGGCGTCGCTGATGCTGGAAAGGGTGACCCGCAACCATTCTGATTGCTTCTGCAACTCTTCTTCGGCCCGCCTGCTCGCCGTGATGTCGCGGAAGCTCCAGACCCGGCCGACATTCCTCCCGTCGACGACCTGGATCCTCGAAAACCGCTCGAAGACCCTGCCGTCAGCCAGTTCCAGCAGGTCATAGCTCTCCAACGGCGAGGAGGAGTAAATGTCGTCAATCCTGGCGAGGTACTGCTGGCGATCGGCGAACTGTCGGCCACAAACGTCCAGCAGTTGCTGGTGGTCCCCCGAATTCATCAGCTCCTGGGGGAGCCGCCACATTTCCTGGTACTTCTGGTTGAAGTCCGTCACCCGGCCACCGCCGTCCGTCACCAGAATCCCGTCCGTGGTGGATTCCAGCGTCGCGCGCATCATCGCCAGCGAACGGGCAATCTCTCCCGTCCTCAGCTCCAGTGCGTCCTTCGCCCGGACAAGTTCCTCCTCGGCCCTCTGGCGCGCGACGAGGATGCTCTGGGCGTTCTGCAGGGCAATGGAGCGGCGCAGCGCCTCCTCGTCCTCATCTGCCGCCATTAACTTCCTCCGATCCAACTCCCTCCGATCCATTTCGTAGCAAGTTCGGTGCCGAGGACGCGTGCGCGAATCTTTTCGAAGGCCGTGTCGCGTGTCGTCGACGTGTCGTCGCAGAACGGCGAGAATCCGCAGTCGTCTCCACCCGTTTCCGCCACGATGTGATGCCGCCAATCCCGCCCGGAACAGGGAACGGCCGTGCGGCCCCGCGGCCTTGGCTCGTGAGCTCGTGAGCACAACCGGGATTGACCGTGGGCTGACTTCTCCGTAAGGTACGGCAGGTCTCCGGGTTGCCCGGTCGCTTGCCGGTCTGGCGGAACGGATCGCAAGGCGGACCAAGGCCAAGCGAAACGATCAGCCCACCCCAGGGAAGGGGACGACTGGCCATGCGGCGCGGGGCCTCGATCGCGGTCAGGTGCCTGTCATTGAGCCTGCTTGCGGCCAGTGCCGGATGCAGTTGGCCTGGCGCGCGCCGGGGAAACCCACAGAACCCTCCAACCGCCCAGCAGGCAGCTCGCACCCAGCAGATCAGCGAGCGGGCCCAGGCAGCCATCGATCGGGGCGATCTGGAAGAGGCGAGGATGGAGTTGCTGCAACTGGCCGCTCAGATCCCCGGTTCCGCCGAAGCCCATCAACGGCTGGGAAAGGTCATGCAGCTCCAGGGACGCCTGAACGAGGCCGAAACCTGCTTCCGACGGGCGCTGCAGCTCGATCCAGACTATGTCGGGGCCCTGATCGGGCTGGGCACCATCGAAGCCGCCAAGGGAGATCCTCAGTCAGCCCTCAAGCGATTTCAGTTGGCCGTCGAGATCGAGCCTGACGACGCCGAGGCCCACTTCGCCTGTGCGGAGCAACTCGAGGCGATGGGCCGGTCTGATGAAGCCCTCGCCGCCTATTTCCGGACCCTCGAGTTCAATCCGTTGCACCCCGAGGTCAGCCAGCGCATCGGCGCCATCCAGCTCGCGCGGAACCAGCCGGATCAGGCACTCGCGCGGCTCGACCAGGCCGTGGACCTGGCTCCAGAGAACGGTGAGGTACGATTGCTCCGCGGCCGCGCGCATCTGATGCTGCGGCATCCTCCCCAGGCGATCGCCGATTTCGGGATGGCTGCCAGGAACCTGCCCAACCGAGCCGACGTTTACTACTCTCTTGCCCTGGCGCTGGTTGCCGCGCACCAGCCGGCTGACGCTCTCAAGGCTGCGGAGCAAGCACTTCGCCTGGCCCCTGATTATGCCGACGCCCGCGACCTCTCGAAGCGCTTGCGTCGGTGAACGGCCACGCCGATTTGCTCAGGCTTACTCGCCCTCGGCGATCACGCTATTGCGCAGGATGCCAAGACGGTCGATCTCGACCTCCACGACATCGCCCGGCTGGAGCCAGACGGGGGGCTTGCGCGCCATTCCCACGCCGGACGGGGTTCCCGTGAAAATCAGGTCGCCCGGCTCGAGCGTGACGATTCGTGACAGGTAGGCGATCAGTTCGTCGACCCCGAAGATGAGCTGACTGGTGCTGGAGTCTTGCATCGTCTGACCATTGAGCCGCAGCCGGATGCCGAGATTGTGCGGGTCGGGCACCTCATCGGGCGTGACCAGCTCTGGCCCTGTCGGAGCGAACGTGTCGAACGTCTTGCCGACCATCCATTGCTTGGCCGGCTTCTTGACCTGCCAGTCGCGCGCCGAGACGTCGTTGCCAACCGTGTAACCGCCGACGTGGTCGCGGGCATTCTGCGCTGAGATGTGCTTTCCTCCCCGGCCGATGACGATCACCAGCTCGGCCTCGTAATCCACCTGCTGGCTCACTCGGGGCAGGACGATCCGGTCAAGGTGGCCGATCAGGGTGGTCGGATACTTGCTGAAGAGAACCGGCTCAGGCGGGACCGGCACGCCGCTCTCGGCGGCGTGATCGCGGTAGTTCAGTCCGATACAGATGATCTTGCGCGGGTCGGGCACGGGAGCAAGGAGCCGGGTCTTCGCCGGCTCGTAGCTGAGGGTGCCGCGGTCGAGGAGCGACCACGCCTTGCGCTGCTGGTCCGGCGCCAGGCCCAGGAGTTCCCGCATGCTCGAGGGCATCTGGGGGTCAGCCCCGTTCAAATCGACGTAGCGTTCATGAACGACGCCGCAAGCTCTCGGACCCTGCTCGGTGGCAACTGTGACCCAGCGCACGGTGCTTCTCCTCGAATGGGGATTGGATTGCCGGTGGACGGTCAGGTCAGAGGGCCGCACCCTCCTGATACCCGTTTGTAGTTTACCTCAGGACGGGACCGCGATCGATCCCGCAAGCCGCATCGAGGGCAGCTCACCAACGACCCGGTGGTGGGGTGGTAAGCGACCCAGATCAGAGCACCAGCCGAGCGGCGTCGCGGTCGAGGTAAAGTGTGGCTCCGGGATGCCGTCTCAGCACCGTGGCCGGGCAAGCTTCGTTGATCGGTCCCCGCAGGGTGGTCAGCACGGCGTTCGCCTTCCGCGGCCCAGGCACCACCACCGAGAGATGGGGTGCCGCCAACAGCGCCGGGATAGTGAGGGTGAAGGCGTGAGTGGGCACATCCTCGATCCGATCGAAACAGCCATCGTGGAACTGCTGGGCACGGCAGGCCTGATCGAGCCGGACGACCTTCACCTTCACCGGGTCGAGAAAGTCGGCGACGGGTGGGTCATTGAAGGCGAGATGACCGTTTTCGCCAATCCCCGCACAGACGATGTCGGTGGGTTCGGTCAGAAGTTTGTCCTCGTAACCCAGGCAGGTCTGGAGCGGCCGATCGCAACGCTCGCCGGGGATCAAACGCACCCGGCTCTGATCCAGCCCAACCAGCCGGAACAGGTGCTCTTGCAGATAACGGCGAAACGAGGCCGGGTGGTCAGAAGGCAAACCCAGGTATTCATCCATCTGGAAGCCGACCACGCCTGACCAGTCGATCTCCCGGCTGGCCACGAGACCAGCCAGGAACTCGTTTTGACTGTGCGCGGCCGCGAACACCACGTTGGCGTGCCCCGCGGCTTTCTGACGATCGCGGATGGCCTGGTCGACCGCGAGAGCCGCGGCCCGTCCGGCCCCGGCGCGATCGTCGTAGACCTGGACCTGGAGCGAATCGACGGAGAACCGCGCAATCGTCCTGGGATCGGAAGCGCCCATCGGCTAGACCCTCGCGTGGCTTCAGTCATGAGCGATCCGCGGTTGCAGCGGATCACGTACTGTTTGACCCCCGAGCAAGTTATCCGAATCGAGGGTCCATCGCCACCGGGGTCTGCCCGGAGAACTTCCACGCTTCGGCCCGGCTGCGATCAGGTCATCACAAGATCCGTGGAGTGAACTGCCGATCCCTTTGGGGCGGCCGGGGCTGTACGCAACTGTTCGCAGAGACGTTGACACTCGACCAGGTCGCCGAGCATCGCCTCGGCCAGGAAAAACTGCGTCGCGCCATCGCCGGCCCACTGAAGCTGGTCATGGCACCGAGACATGTGGTCGATCAGGTCTTTCATCCACAAAAGGGTATGTCGCCGATTTCTCATGGTGGGGTGATCCTTCACTCGATTCCCGGAAAACACACGTCAACCCGGTCCGCAAAGCAGATCGCACCGGACGGGGTTACAAGCGGCGAGACCGCCTTGGGGTCCTGTAAGAACCCACGTGGGTTTGGATAAGGCAAAGCCTGTGCCACGCCCGATCTGGGGGCGGCCGGAATTCCCAACTTCCTGCCCGCTCAAAACTTGAGAAAAAATTAGCGAAATCCCGAAAAATCGAACCAAGCGTTCGACTCGTTGTAAGGATTACACGGTTGAAACACGAGGATTGCACGATGAATCGGTCAGACAATCGATCACGACAGCGGCCGGGAATGACAACGAACGCCTTTTCAACGCGCGGTCCAGGCCCTAGACTGAAGTGGAGTTCAGTGGATATCGGAGGAGATCCGCCCATGTCGGCGTGGGAGAGGTTCGCAAGCGCGACGCCCGAATCCCAACACCGGGGCGTCTCTGGCCTCAGGGACTGGCCAAGGTCCGTGGTTCGCTGGCTCTTGGGACAGAGCGAGGAGGATCGCCAGCCTCAGGATACCGTGCGCACGGTGGCGCGGTTCCAGAATATCTGCATCAGCCGGGAAACCGGCGCTGGCGGTGGTGCGATCGCCCGGCAGGTCGGCCAGCGATTGGGGTGGAAAGTCTATGACCGCGAACTCCTCGAGGCGATTGCCCACCGGATGGGATTGCCGGTCGATGAGGTCCGGTGCTTCGACGAGCTGGCCCCCAGCGTTGTTCAGGACTGGCTGCTTCCTCTTCGTGAGGAGCACTATGCCCCGCAGGAAGCGTATCTCGACCATCTTGCGAAGTTGATCGAGGCGATCGGGCGGGCGGGGGAATCCGTCCTGGTCGGCCGCGGCGCCGGCTTCCTGCTTCCCCGTGAGACCACCCTTTCCCTCCGGATCATCGCCCCCTTACGCATTCGCGCCTTGAGACTGGCCGAGCGGATGGGTGTGTCGGTCCGGACGGCGCGACGGGCGGCCAGAGACCTGGATCGCCGCCGTTCCCAGTTCGATCGAACCATGCACCGAATGGCCTCCGCGGACCCGCACAACTACGATATGGTGCTTGACTCGCACAGCCTGGGTCTGGACATCGCGGTCGAGGTCATCGCCAGGGCCGTGGAAGCCGGACGGCCAAGTGCGCCGGCAGTCGCCGGCACCGGCCTGTGGACCCTCACTCCGGGAAGCCAGAGCGCAACTGCGCCGGAGCCGGGCGCCCCGGCCGCGGCCGAAGCGCCGGGGCTTCCCCTCCTGCCGATCTCCCCCCCACCAAGAACGGAGCCCCCCCCAGACGAGACCGAGACCGGTCCAATCGAGTGATCTGGGAGAAACGCCGGAATCGCGGTTCGGCCGGCGCGTGCGATGATCTTCGTGAATTCCGCAACTAAAGCCGAGTCTGGACACGTTCCTCATTGGCGGGGCTCATCAGGCTTGGCGATCCGAATGATCGCCTCACGCTTTCCATCCCTCCGGCAGGGCGATGATCGACATGCCAAAGCGATCGGCCAGCGCGACGACGTCGGGCTGGTCGATCACGATCGTCTTGTCGGCCTCGATTGCCAGGACTCGGGCGCCTGCCCGATGCAGGTTCTCGATCGTCGTCACGCCGATCGTGGGCACGTCGAACCGCATGTCTTGCTGGGGCTTGGCGACCTTGACCAAGGTCCAGCCCCCGGCCCGGCAAAGGAGGCCGGCGCGGTCGATGCAGCGGTCCGTCCCCTCGATGGCCTCGACGGCCAGAGTGGCCTTTTCCTTGACGGCCACCGACTGGCCGACGTCTAGCCGGCCCATCTCCTTGGCCATCACCCAACCGAACTCGATGTCGCTTCGCTCCGCCACGGTCGGTGCGCGGCGCGTGATAATGCCCTCTTTCACAAGCAACTCCGGACAAAAATCCAGGGCCGAGGCAAACGTCATTCCATCACGCTCGAATTCGTTGATCACTGAGAGCAGGAGTGAATCGTCCCGGTTGTCGGCACGAGATCGGCGGTACCACCACTGCAGGGTCCGGAGATCCGGACAGAGCTGGACGAACCGCCAGGGCGTGTAAATCACGTTCTTGGTGACCTTGCCGGCCATGACCACTCGCTTGACACCCTGACGGCGAAGTGTACGAATCATCTTGCCGAGCTTGGCAACCCCGACGACCTCGAAGCTGGTGCAGAGGGTCCGCAGCTCCTCGGAGTATTCATACTTGATACCCAAGCAAGCGACCGAAAGTCCCTGGCGCTGCGCTGCCTCCGCGAACAGAATCGGGAATCGCCCGCTGCCGGCCAAGAGTCCGACCATCTCGGCGGCAGGATGCGCCCGATCGGACCGCAGGTTCTGACCGCCCGTGGATCTCCACCGAGAGGGGCTCGTGCTCGCGGCGATTTCGTGGCCGATCGACCGCTTCAAGAGTGACCGAGTCACGCCTTTCGCTCCCTGTCCGACGGGTCAACCAGACCGCCAGACCTGGTTGGTTTGCCATGATCCTTTTCTTCCTGGCCGATCACCGATCAGATCAGCCACCGTGCGCACCGCTTCAGAAACCCGTCGGGTCTGCTTGAGGATCGATTTCCCGGTCGGCTTCGCGGTCAGCAACCCTGGCGGATGCCCGATCGGTCTCTGCCTGCATCGACAGCGCGGCCGTGATCACGTCGAGCTGCGCCGCGAGCTGGCGGAACTGGCGGTGCATTTCGGGCAGCCGCGCAATCATCTGGAAAATCCGCCGCTGCTCCCGCACCGGAATGGCCGGCGAGCCCAGAACCTGCTGTCCGCTGGGAATATTGCGATGGACGCCTGCCTGCGCGCCCACGATCACACCGTCGCCGATCTGGGTCTTGTCCTTGATCCCCGCTTGTCCGGCCATGACGACGTTGTCACCGGTCGTGCAACTGCCGGCGATGCCGACCTGCCCGCAGAGCAAATTATGCCGGCCGATCTGGTTGTTGTGGCCGATCATCACCAGGTTGTCGATCTTGGTCCCCTCGCCGATCCTGGTTGCCTCGAAGGTCGCCCGGTCGATCGCGCAATTGGCGCCGATCTCGACGTCGCTGCCGACCTCGAGCCCCCCGGTGTGAGGAATCTTGACGTGCCGGCCGCTCACCTGGCGGTAACCAAAGCCATCTCCGCCCAGAACGGTACCGGCGTGGATCTCGACTCTGTCATTGAGGACGACCTCCGGATAGAGCACCGCGTTGGGATGGATCGTGCACTCCTTGCCGATCCGGCATCCCTCCCCAATCACGACGCCCGGAAAAAGTGTCGTTCCATCGCCGATCTCGGCGTTCTCTCCCACGTAAACGAAGGGGTAAACGGCGACGTTCGTGCCGATGCGCGCGGTCGCGGCGACACAGGCCTGAGGATGAATGCCAGTCCAGCGCGGCTTCTGCTCCCCCGAGAGATGGTTGCGGACGGCGACGAACGCGGAGATCGGGTCATCCACTTCGATGACAGCCAGATCGTCCTTGATTGAGGGTCGATTGTGGTTGAAGTGGGGGCCAACGATCGCGGCCGAGGCGGGCGAGCTCCGCAAGAGCTTGGCGTACCGCTCGCTCTCGATAAAGGTAATATCGCCGGGGCCGGCCTCGGCCACTGGTCGAGCCGAGCGGATCGAGACGCTCCCATCACCCACCAGACGTCCCCGAACCAAGGCCGCAAGCTGTTCGACCGTAGCGACCACGGGCGATTTCCTTTCTTCCCTGAAAGGAGCAGACATGGACCAGGCTTCTACTACCCGCGAATCAACCCCAGTCCAGCCCGGCTGAGATCAGGTTGACCATGTGCTCGCGATTCGTCGAAGGGCCTTCCTGGCCGCGCCGGAATCTAATCCAACTCGTCAGGTCGGGCAAGCCGAGTCCACTTGCCCGCACCGAGCGAAGTCTTCCGTGCGGCCGCCCCGCCCCGCGCTTCGCGTCCCTAGCCTGTTCATCGTCACAAGCCCCCGATCAACTTCAGGCTTCAGCCAATCGCGAGTCCAGCAGGGCCGTCAAGTCCGGCACATGAGGGAAATCATGCGGCCGCTCGGCCCCACGATCGAGAAGCAAGGCCGAAAGACCGGCCCGCATGGCACCGCGCACGTCGTTTTCCAGGTCGTCGCCGACACAGAGGATCTGCCAGGCCGGCAAGCCAAGTCGCTGGCAGACCGCCTCGAAGAACGATGCATGCGGCTTACGAAAGCCGACCTCTGACGAGATCACCAAAGCGTCCACGGCCCAGCTCAAGTCGGGAAGACCCATCACCACCCGGCGCAGCCGGCTGTCGAAATTCGAGCCCACGCACACGGCGATCCCGGCCTCATGGATCGCCCGCAAGGCCGGGGCGACATCCGGGAAACACTGCCACGATTCGGGCCGGCCGAAGTGGTCCCAGAGCTCGGCGAAAGTTGTTTGCGGGTCTGGGATTTCCGGCAAGACCTTGGTGATGATCCGGCGCCACCGCCAGAGCTCGGTCGCCTCGTCGGTGGAGTGAATACCTCGGTCTCCTCGGACCTCGTCGCTCTGGAAGTGTCGGTTGAAGCGAGCCCGCACCTCGTCCCGGTTCAGTTCCACTCCTTGCCGCCGCGCCGCCTCGGTATAGGCGTCTGCCACCGAAGGTACCGGTTTGATTAAAGTTCCCACCGCATCCAGGACGATCCCAGCGATGAGATCCCAATTCGGTTGCTTGCTCATGGGTGTCATTCAGTGTGAGAAGGATTCAGAGTGTACCGTCCGGGCACGAGACCGCAGCGTGTGACTGCCGGCAAAACCGACGCTGATTTACGGCAACCTGGGTAAGTCCAACAAACATTGTGGACCTCGAAACAGAACTAGGGAAGACTTGTCACTTTCGGCCGGGCCGTTCACTTTCAATCTTCATCAAGGAATTGAGCCCATGCAGCCTTTGCGCCAGCGCCCAAGCACTCAAGTACCTTCAACTTACGCGGCGAGCATTCCGACGACTCAGATCCAGGCCCTGGACCGTCGCCATTGGCTCGACCAGCAACAGCGCGCATTCCAGGGCCATCACGGCGCCTCCCGTGACTCGGTCACTCGCCGCAGGCCCCCGGCCTGACACCACGGAGACGGCCCGATTGCGGCTCTTGGCTCTTCTGTTTGAGCAACGCACAGGCCGTCTTCATATGATCCCGCCATTGACCCGGAGATTTTGTCCGGTGATCTAGCGGGCGTCGTCGCTGACCAAAAGTGCCACCACGTCAGAGATATCTTGGGGTAGGCGAAGGGGATGTTCGCAATTGTTTTGGTAAGTTGCACGATCCAGGCAAACAGGCTTTCCGCAGACTAGGCATCTTGCCACAACAATTAAGAAGGTCCCTTTATTCGTGCCTTTCGGACATTGATGGCTGCCTGAACTCCGCTTTTCTCTACTTTTCTCTACCAGTCGCGGCCCAAGCTTTTCAGGCCATTGATACCCAGCGCGGCGCGCGGCATCGACGGCGCCCCCCGCCATCCTGGCATCGGTGGCAGCCCGAAACGTAGCTTTTCGTAGCATGTTGACCCCTGCCGGGTGGGGAGTGCTGTAACCGGCTCAGCGCGCGGTATCGACGGCGGACCCCCACGATTCACCGAGGTAGTGAGGGCTTTGCGGGGTCAGAGCCGGTTTTCGGTTTTCGAACAGCGGGAGGGAAAAAGGCGATAGTGTCACCTGACACGGAACCTCCTGTCATTTGGCCTTCAGACTGGGTTGATTGTTCACCATGAACCACCATGCCTATCTCAACCAAGGAATGCGAATATCCCGGCCATTGCCCGTTCTTCGGGTTCTGGGGCCGGGTCCGCGAGGTGATTGCCGTCGTCGTCGATCAGACGAGCTTCGCCGATCTTATCAACGAGAACAAGGGATTCGGTATCACCTACATCGCTGATTGGACTATATAAGCCTCGGGCACTGGCCCGCAAATCACGACTGCAAGGCGCAGCAGAACGCCGCTCGGTCGCAAGGATTGCGAGCGAGCGGCGTGAAGAGGTAGAGAGCGCGGTTCCGGCTCTGCACCTGTTCATAAGAGATCAGCAGCTGCAGCAAACGGGCATGTTGTTCATGCACATGCAGCAGACGCAGCCGGCGGCGCACATGGAAGCCATGCAGTCGCAGCAGGCCTGGATCATCGAGCAGCAGGCGGGATCGCCGCTCGTGCAAGTCATGCACACGCCGTCATCTGTCATCTCGCACTTGCACATGCCCATCGTCATGTTGCAGCAGCAGACCATC
>JAFAHT010000177.1 GCA_019237095.1 Planctomycetaceae bacterium | reverse complement strand
ACGGGGCCGCCGGGAGAACGGCCGTCATTGATCCATTGCTCACAATGCGTTGGTTGGTCCCCCCCGGAGTTTTGGTGAACGCCCCGATCGAGCTGGGAGCGTTGTGCTGAGTAGTCCCTGCGACAAGAGCGGGGGCTGTGAAGTGGTAGTCGGGGAGCCCGGCGCTCATCAGGACCCGATCTTCCATCACTTCGCAGCCGAGGCGGACCTGCCGTGAACGGTGCGCTTCGCGGTGGCGAGCCGGTGACTTCGTTTTTCGTTCGTTGCCCTGGAAGGTCTGAGGAAGAGACATCAAACATTGCATGGTGTTCACTCCTGTGGAGATGTACGGACTGATGTTGCGAAAGACTAGCAAGAGCCTCACTTCACGATGAGACTCGTACCCCTGGTGCATAGGAAGGAGAGCAGATCCGGGCCGCGCCGGAGGTCGTTGTTCCGCTCAGAAATCCGTAATGCCGGGCGAAGCGATATTGACGCCAGGCGGCGTACCAGGCTCGCCGGGCCCGATCCCGAGTTCGCCGTGCTCGTGAGCCATCCATCGTTCGGCCCCCCTTCCCGGAGAAACTTGATCTTCGATCCCACCGCATCACGCCACGTAGGCCCGGCACTCGGGCGGCGAGCTGCGGGGCACTCAAGAGGAGGCGGCCGGCCTTCTTCACCTGACAGCGGCTCTTCGCCTCCCTTACCTGTGAACTCCACACCTGGCCCGGAAACCCAACAACGATTTAGAAATAATGGATATTCCCGGCTCCTCGGTTGCTGCTCGATGCTGGCGACGACCGCTGGCGTGGCCGCGCACGCCGGCTGTCTTTGGGCCGCTCGCTTGTCGGCCGCCAGCACGAGCGGGGCCACCGAGGCGGCGCAGGCCACCCCGCATGGCGGGCCGAGCCGCAACGGCCGGCCATGACGCCGGCCGCGTGGCCCCGCGGGCCCAGGGACCCACCCCGGCTCCCACGCAGCCGGATTGTCCCGAGCGTTCGAGAACGGGCCGGCTGCCCTGGGGCCGAGGTATCCGCGGTCTGGTGAGGCCGCGGGGCCTGTGATGCATGCCGGGCCTGAGTCCACTGGATTTTTCAGAGAGTCTTGATACTTTAGACGTACCTGGATATTGACACTCGGCTCCGCCCTGTTGATACTAAGAAGATGGCGAGTTGTTCGGGACGGGCAACTGACGCTCGGCTATGATGGCCCCGTTGTGCGAAAGCTCGCGTCGAAGGGGCTTTTTTGTTGCGCCGACTCAACCTTGGGATCGACGCAGGGCAAAGATCGGGGGGGCCCCGAAAAATTCTGGCTCATGGAGGGAAATCGGTGGTCGGGAGTGCGATCGGGTGGTCAGGGCAAAGCGAAGCAGCCTCAGAAGTTCGGGTAGGCTCATAAATTCTCGGTGAGGATACCGTCGCGCTCAGGCGACGGAGGAATCGGTCTATGTTGAAAGAAATGAACGCTGCTGGATAACCCGGTCGATCCGGGTAGGATCGGGGAATCGGCTGAATTTTCAGGAATTTGGTCCTGTTTATATGGTGAGACCCCGCCGGCTGAAGGAGGGTTTCACCGCTCAGGCTCGTCGCGGGGACGATGGCGATGGCGTCTGAAGGGTCGATCACCCACTGCATCCAGTTGCTCAAGGCCGGGGAGCGGACCGCCGCCCAGCAACTCTGGGAGCGCTACTTCCAGCGGCTGGTCGGGCTCGCCCGCGCTCATCTCCGGGGCACCCCGCGCCGCGCGGCCGACGAGGAGGATGTGGCCCTCAGTGCCTTCGAGAGCTTCTATCGGCGGGCCGAACGCGGCCAGTTCCCTCAGCTCAACGACCGCGACGACCTTTGGCAACTGCTGGTCGTCGTCACCGTGCGCAAGGCGATCGACCTGGTACGCCGCGAGGGTCGACCGAAACGGGGCTCCGGCCGGGTGCTCGTCCTCTCGGATCTGGCGGAACCGGGTCTCGAAGAGATCCTCGATCCCGAGCTCAACCCCGAGCTGGCGGTCCAGATGGCCGAGGAATGCCGGCGGCTCTATGGCCGCTTGGGCGATGACACGCTGCGCGCGGTAGCGCGGTGGAAGATGGAAGGGCACACCAACGCCGAGATCGCCGCGAAGCTCGGGTGTGTCCCGCAAACAGTCGAGCGGAAGCTCCGCACGATCCGACGACTTTGGGCCAAAGAGATCCCGGATTGACGACCAGCGCCATTTTCCGGGATGGGTGTTGGGTTTCCGGGCGAAGTGTGGAGTTCTCTTGTAGGGGGAACGTCATGGGTGCGACCTTACCGATGATCGACGCCAGCCTGTCACCAACGATGATCAATGGCATGGATGATGCATGCGACCGCTTCGAGGCAGCCTGGAAGGCGGGCCTGCATCCCCGGATCGAGGATTACCTGGAGGAGACCGTCGGTCCGGAGCGATCGACGCTGTGGCACGAGCTGCTGGTGCTGGAGATGGTCTACCGCCGTCGCCAGGGAGAGCGGCCGACGCTCGAGGAGTACCAGGCGCGGTTCCCAACGCGGGTCGACCTGGTCGGCAAGGCCCTGGGCGAAGCGGACCTGACCGTTCCCCAGGACCCGCAGCCATTCACCGGGTCGCATCCTCCCGGGTGGGAGTCCCCCGATCTGGAAGGAACCCTGACGCTACTCCCTGAAAAAGGTTTCCGCAAGGCAGGTTGGCCCGAGATCGCTGACTACGACATCCTGGCGGAGTTGGGCCACGGTGGCATGGGAGTGATCTACCAGGCCCGGCAGCGCCAGTTGAACCGCATGGTCGCCCTGAAGATGATCCGTGCCGGCATTCAGGCCATGCCGGAGGAGCTGGACCGTTTCCGGCTCGAGGCGGAAGCGGTCGCGCGGTTGCATCACGCCAATATCGTGCAGATCTACGACATCGGCGAGGTCGCGGGCCTTCCCTTTGTCGCGTTGGAGTTGTTGGAAGGGGGCACCCTCGCCGACCGGCTGGCCGGCACGCCCCATCCGGGACGCCAGGCGGCCGAGCTGATGGTCACCCTGGCGCGGGCGATCCACGCGGCCCACCTGGCCGGCATCGTGCACCGGGACCTCAAGCCCTCTAACGTCTTGTTCGACCGGAATGGGATTCCCAAGATCGTGGATTTCGGCCTGGCCAAGCGCCTGGAGGTGAAGGAGGGCCTTACCCAGACCGGACAGGTGATGGGCACGCCCAGCTACATGGCCCCCGAACAAGCCCGCGGGCAGATGAGGGAGGTCGGCCCCGCCGCCGACGTGTACGCCCTGGGAGCGATCCTCTATGAGATGCTGACCGGCCGACCTCCTTTCAAGGGCACGACAGCGGAGGAGACCGTCTGGCAAGTCGTCCACGAGGAACCGGTGCCGCCGTCCCGCTTGCTCTCTCGAGTACCACGCGACCTGGAGACCATTTGCCTGAAATGCCTGGCCAAGGAACCGCCCAAGCGTTACGCCAGCGCGGAAGCGTTGGCGGACGACTTGTGCCGGTACCTGGCGGGTCAGACTATCCTGGCCCGGCGGACACCCCCCTGGGAGCAGGCGTTGAAATGGGCCCGGCGGCGGCCCTTGACCGCCACCCTCCTGGGGCTCGCCGCGACGGCGGTCGTGGGTCTGGTCGGGGCCACCGCTTACTACAACCACTCCGAGACCAAGCGATTGACGGCCCTGCGGATTGAAAGTGTGGACGCCCTGTTCAAGGGCCGGGATGCCTTGGCCCAAAAAGAATGGACCAATGGCCAACTGATCCTGTCCAAGCTGTTAACCAAGATCGAGACCGAACCCCGGCTCGCGGACCTGCGCACCCGTGCCACCGACACGCTGGAAAAGATCAAACGCGGCCTCGCCGACCAGCAAGCGTGGGAGGCGGACCGCGGCCGGTATCGCCAGTTCCTCCAGCGGCGGAATGAAGCCCTCTTTCATGAAACGCGTTTCACGGGCCTGGATTTGCCCGGCAGCCTGGAGGCGACCCGCAAATCGGCCCAGGCCGCGCTGGAAATGTTCGCCGAGCCGAGGCCGAATTGCGCATGGATAGCGCGACCTTTGCCCCCCTCGCTCACGCCGCAAGAGCAGGCGGAAGTGACGGAGGGCTGCCACGTCCTGCTGCTCATCCTGGCCGAGGCGATGCCGCAGGCCAATCAGGGCCTGAAGGCGCTGGACGGGGCGGTCAAGTGGCACCCCGCGACCCGCGCCTACCATCTGCGGCGGGCGGCCTGCCTCGCCCGGCTGGGCGACGTGGCAGGCGCCGAACGGGAGCGCAGCGCGGCTGAGTCCCTCTCGCCGGTCACGGCCTTCGACCAGTTCCTGACCGGCCAGGAGAGCTACGAACGCGGCCGGTGGGACGAGGCGCTCCGCCACTTCGACGCCGTGCTGCGGCACCAACCGAATCATTTCTGGGCCCAGTGCCTCTCGGCGATCTG
>JAFAHT010000547.1 GCA_019237095.1 Planctomycetaceae bacterium | reverse complement strand
GGGCCGCTCGCGATCCACTTCCAAATCTACGAAACGAGAACCAAGGGGTCCACGACGAACCGCTCCAACCACGCCGGGGGCTCGTCCAGCGGACGGATCTCGACGGTGACGCGCTGCCCCTCGGGGAGCCCGGGCTCCTGCTCGAGTTCAATGGTTTTGCCGTGAATCACACCCTGTAGCGCTGACATGCACTGCCTCCTTCCCTTTCACCTATCCTATCCCGGCCGCCCCGAGCTCGAAACAGCACCCCCTGGGTTTCTTCGAGCGTCTCGCGCTGGTTCAGGGACAGTTGAGCAAAGGACACTTGGACACTTCAGCCGCGAGAGCTATCTGACGCTGCTGGACTGGACGGGTCGTCAGATGCGAGGCGGGACCCGAGGAGTAATCCCGCAGGCGTTGGCGTCGATCCTCGATCGGCTCCAGGTCTCTGCCGAGTCGTGGCTGGAGACGATCGACCGGTTCGATCGCCAGTTCCACCGGGCGGTGGGGCAGTCCGGCCACCTGAAAGCAGAGGCCCGGCGTCTGGGCGTGAACAGGCTGCTCGGTCTGCGCTGGAGCCAGGTGGCATTCGCGCACTCGCCCTGTCCTTGACTGCCTCCGAGCCCTCCCTTCTGATCGTCGCCCCAGGTGAGATTGACCGTCCCCGGAACCCGGGGGAGAATCAGATCATGCGGAACGATCTCGCAGGAGCTGACCGATGCCGTCGCCTTTCCCCGGAATGGACCCCTACCTGGAGAGCCTGGACTGGTTTCCGGACCTTCACGATAGCCTGATCACGTTCGTCAAGGGCACTCTCCAGCAGCGGCTGCCCGAGTTCTACTATGCCCAGTCGAGCCAGCGGGTCTGGCTGGAGTATTCACAGCGGTATGTGGAGCCGGACCTCGAGGTCGTCCGTTCAGGCCAGGAAGCACGCCGGCGGGGTAGCGGTGGCATCGCGGTCGCCCAGCCGCTTCCGGCCGAGCCCTTGGTCGTCTCGGTCGAGACGATCGAACACGGACCGTTCGAGGAGTCGTTCGTGGAGATCCGTCGGCGCAAAGGCAAGGATGTTCGCCTGGTCGCGTCCATCGAGATCCTCAGCCTGTCCAACAAGAGCCCAGGCAACCCGGGACGCGAGAAGTACCTGTCGAAGCAGCGCGAGATCGTCCAGAGCCAGTCCCACCTGGTCGAAATCGACTTGCTTCGCGGCGGCATTCACACGACGGCTGTCTCGCGAGAGGTGGCCGTGGCCAAAGCGGGGCCGTTCGATTACCACGTGTCGATCCATCGGTTCGACCGACCCAAGGACTTCTTCGTCTACCCGATCAGCCTCCAGAATCGACTGCCCGTCATTCCGATTCCGCTCCTTCCGGGGGATCCTGACACCACCTTGGACCTCCAAGCCGTTCTTGACCAGGCCTACGATTTTGGCCCCTACCTCAAGGAAGTCGCTTACGGCGAAGATCCGATCATCCCACCCCTGACTGCCGAGCAAGCGGAGTGGGCCGCCGTCCGACTCAAGCAGCGTCTCTGATGGATCACAAGCATAACTTGGTAAAAAGCCGTGAATGTCACGACCGAGGCGACATTCTCCGGGGGGGATGGTTTTCCACGTGCTCAACCGAGGCGTGAGCTACTAGTGACTGTCTCCTTTTCTTTCCCCTGTATTCTCCAGATTTGGTGGCTGTCACTTTTCCACCTCCTTGTGTCACTTTTCCACCTCCTTGTCATTTTTCCACCTCCTTGGTTCCATAATGCTCGACAAGGTAATCGGGAACTTTACCAATTTCAGGTTGAAGCCGCGGCAGCCCTGGATATTCCCAGGCCTCCCGTTCCCATGGTGACGACGCAGCCCCAAGCCTGGTGACTCCGCGAATCCCGCGGCCATCCGCCGATTTCTTGGCTTCCCGGGTTCGTGTTGACGGATTGAGCCGATCCGAGCATACTCCCCAAGACCGGACCGAGTCGGTCCTGCGGCGACCCTCCCAGCGCGGACTCTCTGAATCCCTCCTCGAGGCATCCCCGTGCGATCTGTCGCCGACCACGCTGACCTGTCCCTCCGCTTAACGCGGCCGCTCCGTTCGCCCGATCCCTCAGAGCAGGACACGGATGTCATGCGACAAGCTTTCTTGATCGCCCTTTTGCTGGTTGTCCTGAGCGTCTTCGGCAAGACGCTCGGTGCCGCAACAGGCGCCTCCGAGATCCTCGACCAGGCAAGGACACTGGTGGCCAACCGCGAGTATCAGAAGGCCGCGGCCCTGCTGGAAGAAGGACTTCCGGGATCGCCACCGGCTGACCGAGGCGACATGATCGGCCTGCTGCGCCAGGCCTACCAGAACCTGATCAACCAGGCCGAGGCCTCCGGCAAAGCTCGTGAGGCTGCGGAGTATCGAGACAATCTGGCCATCCTCGAACAAGTTCCTGCCAGGCCCGCCGTGAACGCGGCGAGCCCGAACCCAGCCCATGCACCCGGCCCATCACCTGCTCTGCCGGCCTCGGCTGCGACTGACCCGCGGTCGCAACCGGCGGATTCTCTCCCGATTCCCCGATCGTCCGCGAGCCCCGATCAAGAACCGTTCAAGGAACCGAGCTCACTGCCGGAACCCGCTCCCTTACCGGCCCTCGAGGGCCCCGGTTCGGCCGGCACCGATTCTCATCCGGTCATCCCGCCACCGAACAAGGTCCCGGCTCGCGGCATTCCGGCTCTGCAGGCCGGGGCCGGGATCCGGAAGCCAGGCAATGCGACCACTCCTCCCAAAGCGGGAGAAGAGCCTCATTCCCCGTCCGAACCCGACGGCGAGACGCCCGACGGGTCGACCCAGCCCTCGAGTTCGAATTCGCAAAATTCACAACTGGCCCAGGCGGATCGATGGTTTACGGACAAGAAATACGCCGAGGCGGGCCAAGCTTACGCACGCCTCGCCGCTCAGAATCAGCTTCCGGTCCAACGCAAGCAGGTCTGGGCATACTGTCGCTGGGTTGCTGTGGTCGCGCTCATCAATGCCCATCCCCACTCGGACCGGGAGTGGGATGACATCGAACAGGAGATCCGTAGCATCCAGCGGTTGACTCCCGGGAACTGGTACGGCGAGTATCTGCAGAACCGGGTTGCGGAAGCGCGGCGGGGAGGACGTGGCTTCGCCCGTGCCGGCAGGCTTGTCGTCCGTGGTTCGGCTCCCGATGAGAACCCGCCGCCCAGGTTCCCGCGACTCCTGGCCCGAGCCCAGCCGGCCTCGGTCTCGCCGCAGGGAGCAATGTCCGGCGGTGCCGGCGAACAACCCCTGGGCCTGCCCGTTGCGGCTGCTCCAGGAGACCCGCACCCTGGGCCGCAACCCGCGGCTCCCAGCGCGGGAGCCCCAGCTCCAGATGGCGACCAGGGAAGCCAGCCCGGCAGCCCCGCCGGTGCGGTTCCGGTGCAACAATCTGGCCAGGAGAGCGGTGCCAGAGGGGCGGAAAACACTCCCGCAGCGCCCCTATCATGGCACGTTCGCGAGACCACGAACTTTCGGATTTACCATACCGATCCCGTCCAGGCCGAGCAGGCGGCCCAGGCCGCCGAGGCAGTTCGCACCCAACAAGCCAGGCGTTGGAGAAGCTCGGCTGCTCGCGCGCCCTGGTCGCCCCGGTGCGATCTCTACCTCTATCCCACACCCAAAGACTTCGCCCAGTTGACCGGACAGCCTGAGACCTCTCCCGGCTTCTCGACGATGGCAGTCAACGGTAACAGGATCGTCGCGCGGCGCGTCAACCTGAGGGCCGATCACCCCAAGTTGCTCGCCGCGATCCTGCCCCATGAGGTCACGCACGTGGTGCTCGCCGACCTGTTCACCCAGCAGCAGATCCCGCGCTGGGCCGACGAGGGAATGGCCGTGCTTGCCGAGCCGCCCGCTGAGCAGGCCAGCCGCGCCTCGGAGCTGACCGAGCCGCTGAGGGAGGGGCGCGTCTTCAAGCTCAGCGAGCTCATGGCCATCGACTATCCCAGTGCCGAGGCCTGGAACCTGTATTACGCCCAGAGCGTGTCGCTGACGCAGTTCCTGGTGGAGCAGGGTAATCCCGAACAGTTCGTCAGCTTCGTGCGCAGTGCCCAGCGTAAAGGTGTCGAGATCGCCCTCCGCGAGACTTATCACATCGAGGGCTTTGCCGAGCTGGAGAACCGCTGGCAGACCTTCGCCCGCCGCCAGGCAGCCGAGATCGCGACCTCCAGCCGGGGCGCCCCTCCCGCATCCAACAGTATCAGGCGGGAATGACTGATCATGACATCGAACAGGCGGCCGCGAGATCGCTCGCCCGCAACCATTCCGTAAGGGTCTGCCCGATCGCCGCGGGATTGAAGTTGACATGAACGTCGACGAGCATTTCTTCATCTGTACCGAGGTGAACCCACCAGCCCGGACCGCCAGAGTCGAACCCACGCTGAAGGGCGGCCACGCCTGAGAGCAAGAGACGCAGACGCTCGGCCTGGCTATCGCCCGCGGCGGTGCTTACGATCACGGGCCGCCAGCGGCCCCGCTGGTCGCGGTAGATCGCCTCAGAACAGCCGCGAAGTACGGTCGAGTGATTTTCGGCCAGCGGCCAGGCGATGGTCCACTTGAGGTTCCGCTCGATCGGGCGTCGGGCGCGCGACGCATCACGGAGTTCCTGGAACAGAGGTGTCGCGAGCCAGGGTTTCAGCCACGTCACGGCCTCGGCAATGAGGGCGGAATTTGCCGCGGGCGCTTGCCGCGCGCCCACACGGGCGCACGCCTCGGCCAGCAGTTCGCCGCGAAGCAATCCCTTGTCGGCGATCATCGCCCGAATCAAGCAGTCCAGACGCGCGGCGCGGGGAGACAGCCGGCGAACGGGATCGAAATCGATCAGCCGCGGTCGAGGCGATGGCCGGGAAAGCTGTTCGGGCTCGCCGATCTCCGTCTCCACGATGGCGCGCTCGATCGCCGCTAGTTTCAGAGCGAGGGGCTGGCGTGCGTGCTTACCCTCCGCTTCAGGCGATGTCGACGTCGTGGCATCAACTCGAGGAACCGGCCATGTCTCCGGCAGGCGAGCCAGGCAGCGGCCGGTTTGCCAGTCGAAGCGCTCCCAGAGAAGCTGCATCGCCGGCGACTCGGGCTTGGGGTCCGCCGGCAATCCCGCCGAGAGAATCAAGTAATCCCGGGCTCGCGTGGCTGCCACGTAGAAGAGCCGGATCGCTTCCCGGCGGTTTTCATCCTCTTCGATTGCCCGGAAGGTCAGCCAGCCCAGGCTATGTTCCGACATGGATTCTGCTTCGCCACCTGGTCGCGTGGGAAGTGGGGCCACGGGGCGAACCACGAGCCCGAGGTCTGAATGAAAGCCCAGCCACTGAGTTCGGGAATCGCTCTCGCGGTTCAAATCGGGAATCACCACGATCGGGAATTCCAGCCCCTTGGCCTGATGAATCGACATCAAGCGAATGTTGGTGCTTTCTTCCTCGGTCGCGGCTGCGAGCTCCTCGCGAGGTGGCTCATCCAGGAAACCGCGTAGCCGGGCCACAAGGTCGGCAAGTGTGAAGCCGCCTTGGCGATCGAACTGGCGCGCGATGAGCAGCAGCTTGCGAGAATTTGCCAGCTTTCGCGCGCCGAGAAACTCGCAAACCAGCGACGCCTCGAAGCCCGACTCATCCAGAATCTGAGTGACGATCGCGGCCAGACCGACGTGATCCTTGATTTCGCGCCATCGGGCCAGGAGGGACCTGGCCCTTGCCGTCTGGTACCGGTCGTGCGGAGCGAGCTGGGGGATTTCTTCAGAACGCTCGAGGCCTGCGATCAGTCCTCCGGGGAAGGCGCGGGCAAGCCAGAACAAGCCGTTGTCACTGAGCGAGAAAAACGGACTCCGCAGGGCTCCAGCGAGTGCGACCTCGTCGAACGGGTCCTCCACGATCGACAGCAAGTTGATCACGTCGTGAATCTCTTGCTGCGCGTAGAAGGCCGAGCCCCCGAGCGTGTGGTAGTCGAACCCTGCGTCGGCCAGGGCTCGCTCATAAAGCGCGACGTCGGTCATCGCCCGAAACAGAAAAGCGACGTCGCCAGGGTGTGCGAGTCTCGGCTCCTTGGTATTGCGATCGAGTATCGTCCAGCCGGCCTCGAGCCGCCGCCCGATCCAGCGCGCCAGCGTCCGGGCTTCATTTTCGCGCCGGTCGTGGGCCGTCGTCTTCACGCCTTCGGCAAGCTCCGGCTCGGTGGGTTCGGGAGGAACCCCCCAGACGAACATGACGGCTGGTAGGTCGGTCAAGTCCTTGCGCACTGGAACCAGTCGGTGTTCCTTCTGGTCTCCCGGTTCCTCACCGGGCCGAGCCTCGGCGAAATGCTCGGCGAACAGAGCGTTGACGAAATGGATGATTCCCGGGACGCTTCGAAAGTTCTCGGTCAGGTTCTTGCGGCCCTCGTCGGGAAACTTATCGCGCCACTGGTCGAAGATTCCCGGTTCCGCGCCCCGAAACCGGTAGATCGACTGTCGCACGTCGCCCACGACAAACATCCGGCCACGCTGGAATTCCGTTCCAGCCAGCATTTCGAGGATCTCGGTCTGGACCCGATCGGTATCCTGAAACTCGTCAACCAGCACGAACTCGATGGAGGCGATTCCCCCCCAAACCGAATCGGACGCAAGGATCTCAGGCCGGTCGCGAAGCAGTCCGTGCGTCTTGACCAGCAGATCATCAAAATCCAGGCCGCTCCGCCCTTCCTTGATCGACTCGTAGACTCTCCGCACCTGATCGGCCAGCCGTGCCAGGTGCAAGCTGGTCCGTGCCGACTCGCGCGTCGATTCGTCGTCCCAGCACAATTTCTCTTGAACCTGTTTTATCTTTTTTCGCAAGCCTTCGAACTCGTTCTTCACATAGTCCTTGATCTGGCCAGACGGCCAGACATCGCTTCCTCTCAAATCGTTGATGCGCGCAAACCCCAGAGTGTCTTCCAGCAGCTCGTCGGAGCATCGTCCCAATTCCAGCTCCGGAAGCCGCTCCAGCATGTCCCGGAGGCGATTCTTCAACTTGGGGTGAGAGCCATCGATCCTGCTCAGCAGTTGCCGGCAACGCCTCGCCGCGGAAGACAGACCCAGGAGAGTGGCGAAACGTCCCCGCTGGTTCCAGACCGATCGCCATCGCTCCACGATCTGCTCAGCAGAGAGCTTGATCCACTCATCCAGGTCGCCCGCGGTCCTCATGGCGACGAGCAGCCCCATGGCCTCTCGAATCTGGCCGAGTCCGTAGGCGCTGGCCAGTGCGATCAGATCCTCGTTTCTGCCGGCAAGCAGGCGCCGAAGTGTGATTCGCACGGCCTCGTCACGGAGCGAGCCGGCGATTGCGGCATCGAAGACGGTGAATTCAGGATCGATTCCGATCTCGATGGCGTGGGTTCGCAACAGGCGCGCGCAGAACTCGTGAAACGTGCCGATCGGCGCCGCTTCCAGCGCCCGGAGCACCATGCTCCACCGCTCAACTTCATGCCCCGCGGCGAGTTGAGCGCGGCAAAGGTGTCGAATTCGCTGGCGGAGCTCGCGGGCCGCCTTTTCGGTAAAGGTCAAGGCGACCAGGGAACCAAGCGGGCGACCCTGCTGGCCCTCGATCTCGCGCCGGTACCGTTGGGTCAGGACAAGAGTCTTGCCACAACCTGCGCCGGCCCTCAGGGCCACGCTAGCCTCTGCCACTTCAAGAGCGTCAAGCTGTTCTCGAGTCAGCCGCGCGGCGGAATCCTGGGCATCATTCATGATGCAGGCCCCGGAACTGCCGCCTCGAAACATCCGATGAGCTTTTCTTCAAGGAGTCGTTCCTCCCTCGCCTCGCTCACTTCGACCGCGGCGTGATTGAATGCTCAATTGAAGATCGTCTTCCGCACGCCGTTTACCGGCCAGACGAACCTGGCGAATACGGCAGATCGATCGAAAATCGCAATAGCTCTCGCATCCCGCCTTCCGAGAATCCACGGCAAAGACGCCATCCCGAATGCGATCGACCACGCCCAGGACGTGAGCCTCGAGCTCTTCCTTGACATGCTGCCAGTCCGGGAATGTGAGCTCTTTGTACCCCTCCTCCCTCAGTCCCCAGTAGCCCACGCCGGCTGGCCCGGCGGCGTCATTGCCCAGGATGAGTTTCTCGACCGCCATCGCATACAGAAGGAGCTGAAGCATCTCTCCCCGCTTCACTTCGGCAAGTGAGGGGACCGAGCCGGTCTTGTAATCGATTACGCGGAAGAGCCGGCCTGACGGAGTCTCGAGCAGGTCGATCCGGTCGATTCTGCCCCGGAGCTTCACGACCCGGTCACCGCCGCCGATCTCCAGCATTGGGTAGGACGTATCATTGGAACCGAAACCTTCCTCGAAAAGATGGGGGACGGGTCTCGGTCCGCCCTGGTTTTCATAGTCTTCGCGCTGAGCCAGGTAGAAAGCCATGATCCGCTCGATCCGGCGACGCTCCATCGTTCGCAATCCCACCTCGAGGTCGGACGCCTCTGCCGGTTCTCGCCCCGAGACCTGGTCGATCGCGGCTGGAACCAGGTCCCCGATGTTTTCAGGGCTTCCTCTCTCCTTGATCAGGACTTCGAACTTCTCCAGAATATCGTGGATCACGCTCCCCCGCGTGGTGAAATTCTCGTCCAGCTCGTCGCTCTCCTCCAGCGGCTTGAGCTTCAGGACAACCCTGCTGAAGAAGTGAAACGGGCAGGCGATGTAGGTTTCGATCTGGCTCGGGCTGTAACAGAACGTGGCGCCGAGGTCTGACTTGACCAGACCGATCGCGGTCGGATCGCTGAGTACTCCTTCGAACTCGCCGAAGGGCGTTCCCCGCAGCCGCCGCTGGAGTACGCGCAGGGCCGCGGCGGTTCCTTCCAGCACGTGACGATGCAACGGATTTCGGGCCAGGCGGCTGAGCTCGCGATTGTCTCCCTGCTCGCTGGCCAAGGCGGCCGCACGAATCCTGGCGTCGGCAGGTGTCCCGGCCATTTCACCAAGGTCGATCAGCGCCGGATGAAACCGAGAATACACCGTGTGGCAAGCGCCCAGAGCTTCCGGAGTCAGCCGGCCCAGAAAGTGGTCGAGGAACCCCGCCCGCAGAAGTTCCTGACCCTTGTCGTCGGTCGTCGGATAGATCAAGGTCAGGCTGGACCCCGCGGCACCCAGGACGCCCAAGAAACGGCACATCTCTTGCCCATACGCCGTGCGGCAAGATCGATCCGGTGCCTCACCGGTCCGAAGCGCCAGGAATGGCTCGATCGATCCTCGCTCAGGGAAGGATCCCTCCTCCAGGCCGGCAAGAACGACGTGATCCGCCCTGGCCCCTGCCGCCCTGTCGACCGTCGTTATCCGGATCGAACCCGGGGCGGAAGTGGTTGGGTCGATGGGAATCTCGGCCACGATCGCATCCATTTCCGCCACGAAGTCAGACCAGGCTACCAGCTCGACCCCCCGTCCCAGACGGTCCAGGACAAGGGCGTGATCGTCAAGGGAATCCCAGAGCGTATCGAGGCATGTCGCGCCGGCCGCGTCCAGCCCGAGACCCCGGGCGACCTGGCGAAGCTGAGCGACATGGCCTGACCATGGTCGCGCTTGCTCCATCGGGCCCAGCAAGCCGAAGAGCTGTTCAACGAGTTCGCGGGCCTGCCTGATCCGTTCCAACGGGGTTCTCTGATCGCGAGGTTGCTGCAAAGCCCGATCCAGCTCCCGAAGCAGTTGCTGGCGGCCCCGGAACGCGGAGGTCGCCTTGATGACCGAGGCGGCGGAGGCAAGGGCCAGTCGATCACAATTCGGCCAGGCCGGGCGGACCTGCCCGTTTCTGAGCAGTCGCACAACCTGCTCTGTCTCCCAATCCTGGAGCGGCAGGTGCGCGGCCATTCGCAAAGCCGACACGGCAGGCTCGGCCTGAAGCGATGCGCGCTCATCGGCATGTGCGTTCAAACCCCAGGAACGCAAGACCTCGACGACGCGATCGGCTTGCTCACTCCACTTGCGAAACAGGATCAGGATCTCCTCGCCGGGCAACCCTGCTTGAAGGAGAACACGAACCTGGCGGGCCACCAGCCGGCCCATTCCCTCTCCCTGTGGTACCCCAAAGACGGCCAGGCCCTGGGGGTCCGACACCGTGGGCTCGCTTCCCGGAGAGTCGCGGAAAAGCACATGTTCCATGGAGCGCAGCCCGGCCGGCCGCTCGCCCGGGCAACTCATCTCCGTCTCGACAAATCCCTGGTCGAGCAGTCGGGCGCGAACCGATGCGGCCGCGAGATAAACCTCCCCGATCGCGGGGTCCGACTCGCACGTCAAGGCGACCTGGACCGGCCCGCCCCGCCGCAGGGCATGCTCCAGCACACGAAGGTGGGCGGGCGTGGATCCCTCATATTCGAGAAATGTCCACGACTCCGGAGGGTTCGATCGGGCTCGAGCGCCCGGACGATCACCTCGGACAAGGTGCTTCGACGCCCAGACTGAGATCCCCGCGTCATCCTCAGCGCCGAGCCGGGCCAGCAGCTCACGATAGCGAACGTAGGTCGTCCACTCCGCGGCTTCAATGGGATCAGAATCGCCCGAACCGATCGCGCGCGTTCGAGGTGGAAGCTCGGCGATCGTCCAGGCCCGGATTCGGTCTCGAAGCCTCCTGCGGTATCCCGGCCAGTCGATGGCAGCATCGATTGATCGGATCAGCCCCTGGTTGTGAACCTGTGAAACCGCTTCGCGAAAGACTGCCCGGGCCGCTGACTCGGAGAGCCATGACGGTCCCTGGCTGACGCGGCTGAAGATCTCACGCCAGAGATCGTCCCAGGAGTAGACCCGAGGCTCTTTGCCTCCGGCCCTGGTCCTGATCGCCAGCTCGCGGGCCACCTGGTCGCGCGCCAGCGGCGTGGGCACGATCCAGAACCCCCCCGGCTCGCCTCCCAGCTCCGCCAGCAGGCAGTCCCGCAGCGCGGCTCCCGGCGGGCCGGTCCAAAGCCTGTGGTGGGCGGCCATCGAGCGATCCTCCGGACTGCGACGAAACAACCAGGACCACACTCCCCAGGATGATCAAGTATACAGAAAAATACCATAGCCGTCCGGCCCGAACAACTCGTATCAGCCAGAGAATGGCCATGTAGCCGACGATCCCGGCCAGGATCGTCGCGACCACCATCCGGGCGATGCCATCGGGCGTCAGCGCCAGTGCGCGGGGGCCTGTGAGCGTGTCCTTCAGTTCGGACAGGGCTGCCCCGGAGATCGCGGGGACGGCGATCAGGAGGCTGAAACCGACGGCCCAGACAGGGGAGAACCCGAGTGCCAGCGCCGAGCCGATGGTCAGGCCGCTGCGGCTCACGCCGGGCAGCGGGGCGAACATCTGGGCCAGGCCAATCAGCAGTGCGTCCAGGAAGGTTGTCTCGGCAGGCCCCTTCTTCCCTGCCGGTCCACGCAGCTTCAGGCTCACCAGCAGCAAGACGGCGGCCGTGATGAGGAAGCCGATACCGGCCGCTTGACTGCTCTTGAAAGTCTCCTTGATCCAGTCGATGAAGAAGAGCTTCAGCGGGATCAAGGGCAGCGTGGCGACAATCGCCAGCAGCCCCACCCGCCAGACCGAGGTGCGCTCAAAACCCAGGGGCACGTCCTTCGCTCCCAGCAGGAACCCCCGCGCCCCGGCCATGATCGAAGTCCGGTAATGCAGGAGAATCGCTGCCAGTGTCCCCACGTGAAGCATGATGTCGAAAAACAGGTTCTCCTCACCGCTGTGCGGTCTGCCGGTCAGCCAGGCAAAGATCTGCTGGGTAACGACCAGGTGGCCGTCGCTGGAGACCGGCAAGAACTCGGTGATGCCCTGCACCACGCCGAGGATCAGAGATTCAATCCATTCCATGTCAATCCCTCGTGGCCTGGCTGCGCAGAGCGGGCATCGCGTTCACAAAATAAATGGCACCGCTGTAGATCGTCAAGGCAACCGCCAGCCAGGTCGAGATGTCCCGGACCCAGAGCAGCCATCCTGGCGGTGACGTCAGGGAGAGCCCCAAAAGTGCGGCGGAGATCGAGAAGCACTGCACCGTGGTCTTGAGCTTGCCGGCCAGCCTGGCCCCGAACGCTTTCCCCTGCCCTTCGAGCAGGCTGCGCAGACCCTGGATCAGCAGCTCGCGGACCACGATGGCTGTGACCATCCAGGGATAAACACCCGTCTTTTCAGAAATCGACGCCAGGTAGATGTAGCAGCCCGAGACGATGACCTTGTCAACTAGGGGGTCAAGCTGGCGGCCGATCGGCGTGCCCTGTTTGAGCAGCCGCGCGAAATGGCCGTCGAGCGCATCGGACAGTGCGGCAACGATGAAAGCGGCCAGGGCGATCGCGTACTGGTCCAACCCCATGAAAGCAAAGACGATCCCTGCCAGCACCAGCCTTGCCACCGTCATCGAGTTGGGGACGTTCCAGAACCGGGGCTGGTCAATTTCGGCGGCGGTTCCTGCTGCGGCCATCGAGCCGCGGTCGTGGCTGCGGGTCATGGCATCCCGTCCAGGATGGTCAAGGAGGCCTTCGGCTTCTTGCGCGGCCGGGGACGAACCCGCCTCCGTCGCGGCGCCGCGGAGGCAGAGATCGGGCGAGCGACCAGGTCGTAGCCCTGGGCGTCCACGATCTGGCAGGAGACCATGTCGCCGGGCTGAAAGTCGGTGCCCGCAACCAGCGTCAGTCCGTCCACGTCGGGGGCGTCGGCGTAGGTCCGGCCCACCCACAGGTCCTTACGCCCCGGCGCGCGCGCGTCGATCAGCACGTCGAGCGTCCGGTCCACCAGCGTCCGGTTGAACGACTCGGCGATGGGCTGCTGGACTGCCATCAGTCGCTCGCGCCGGTCTTGCTTGAGATCCTCGGGCAGGTGGTCGGGCAGCTTCGCCGCCGGCGTATCGGGCTCGAACGAGTACCCAAAGACCCCCAGGCGCTCGAACCGGGTCTGACCCACAAAGTCGAGCAGCTCGGCGAATTCGGCCTCGGTCTCGCCGGGGAACCCCACGATGAGCGTCGTCCGCAGGACCAAGCCGGGGATGGTTATCCGCAACCGGTCGATGATCGCCTCGGTTTCGGCGCGGGTGTGCCGCCGGTTCATCATCTTGAGCAAGCGGTCATTGATGTGCTGGAGCGGCATATCGAGATAGGGGATGATTCGCCGCGCGCTGGCCAGCACCTCGTAGAGTTCATCGGTAAAGTAGCTCGGGTAGTTGTAGAGGATGCGGATCCAGTCGAGCTCTTCAATCTGGTCCAGCTCGCGGAGCAATTCGGCCAGCCGCGGCCGGCCGTAGAGATCGACACCGTAATAGGTCATGTCCTGCGCGACCAGGATCAGCTCACGGACGCCGTCGCCGGCCAGCTCGCGGGCTTCTTCGACCACGCGCTCGAGGGGCTTGGTCACATGCTTGCCCCGCATGTAGGGGATGGCACAGAAGGTGCAAAGGCGATCGCATCCTTCGGAGACCTTCAGGTAGGCAAGGTGGCGCGGCGTGATCCGCAGCCGCGCGCGGTCATCCTGGGCCTGCACCGGCGCCGGGCGGAAGACCGAGCGCTGCTCGTGCAGCCCGCCCAGGATCCGCTCGGAAATCCGCGCGATCTCCTCGCGGCCGAAGACGCCCACGACCTGGTCCACCTCGGGGAACTGATCGAGCAGGACATCCTTCTGCCGCTCGGCCAGGCAGCCGGCGACGATGACCCCTTTGACGTGCCCGGCGCGTTTCCGCCCGAGCAGCTCCTCGATGACCCCGCACGACTCCTGCCGGGCCGCGTCGATGAACCCGCAGGTATTGACGATGACCAGGTCCGATTCCTGTCCGTCGGGCACCAGCACAAACCCGTCCTGCGCCAGCAATCCGAGCATTCGCTCGGAATCGACAAGGTTCTTGGAGCAACCGAGGCTGACAAACGAGACCGTCCCTTTTTGCATTGGAATCTTGCTCATGCGACTCCCGAAGATCCTCCGACTACCCAAACGCGCGGCGAAGTGAAAATCAAGGGGTGACAGCAGCACCCAACGGTTCGATCGTCTCCATGAGCATCAGAGACACGTCATGCCATTTCTCATTGTCATCGTCACCGGTCGCCGTGTAGACCCGGACGGAAGTCCGCCCAACGAGAATCATTTCGGGATGCCGGATATCGAACGACTGTCCGCTGGCCATCTTGATGCGGAAAGGGCGAAATGGCTCGGCCGTTACGTAGTCGACCAGTTTCCTGGAGGTCATCATCGAGGGTGCCCCTGAGTCAAGACTGCGATCGGCGTGGCTGCTGAGCCGATGCAGCCCCATGATCTTGGCTCTCTCGTTTCGATGCGAGGGGGATCACGTGTGGGAAGACGGCTCAATGTTGATCTATTAAGATAGTGCTTTCAAGCCTTAACCGTCAAGCAGGCGACAAGATGCATTCATCAAGGCTTCATCTTCGGGAAGGGCCGATGGTACCGGCCTCATTGCGGCCAGGCCCTCTGTCGCCGTGCCCGAGTGCTCGAGCCGGAGTCTTGTCACGGTCCCCGGTGTCGCTATACTTGTTAGCTGGTAGGGTCCGCCATGCGGGCTTTACACGCTGCGCCCGTAGCTCAACGGATAGAGTCGCGGACTTCGAATCCGAAGGTTGCAGGTTCGAATCCTGCCGGGCGCGCTTCCGACTCACCCCGAACCAACCCGACGACAGGCGGCAAATCCCGTCTTTCGCTCGACTTG
>JAFAHT010000330.1 GCA_019237095.1 Planctomycetaceae bacterium | reverse complement strand
GTCGATGATCCACACCCAGTCGGACGCCTGTTCCTTTCACGGGGCGTCGCGGGGCCGGGCACCGGCGCACAGGTTGACAAGGATCGAAAGAGGCCCGATTCGTCCTTTCTCTTGTGGCCAGCGGCAGTCGACGCCCGAGCCCTTGGTGTGCCTGCTGGTCGGACCCCAGCCGCAATGCCTGTCCGTTTCTGATTTCCGGTTTCCCGGAATTCGCCCAAGGAGTTGGGCATGGTGTCCCCGGAACTCTGACACCAGACGACGCATAGACTGGCGACCAGCACGAAAAAGTTGCGAGGCTCTGATGTCGTACCGAACCTTCCTAAAAAAAGTCGTTGGGACGACAAATATTTCTTGCATTACCCTGATCGAGGGTCTATAGTCCTGCGATTGCCGAAAACAGGAACTGGCTTGATGGCATGCCAGGCCTTGAGTCCACATCCTTGGCGAGCCGATCTCTCGAGGAAGCACCATGGGGAATGGCGTGACCAGCATCAAGGCCATCTTGTTCGACGCCCGCGATACTCTCGGGGAGGTCGACAGTCCCGCACATTTCATCCGCTATCGGCCGAGCACGGCCCAACGCCTGGATGCGGTTAAGAATCAAATCAAGGTGCGGATCGGGATCATATTGATTCAGGCGACATGGGCCAACACGGTTGGGTTTCTCCAGCCGAGAACGGGTGTTGACCCCATCATCGTCTCGGCGATTGCCGTTAGGAGTTCCATGGACCATGAACAAGATCTGGCAAAACATGCTGTCGAAGGCCTATAGCCTGGGCCTCTTCGAAGGCGTCGTCACGATCGGGGAGTTGAGGGAGCACGGCCGCTTCGGCCTCGGCGAGTTTGAGGCGCTCGACGGAGAATTGATTGTCTGGGACGGGGAGTTCTACCAGGTGACGGCTGACGGCAAGATGCGGGTCGCGGACGACTCGGACCGGCTCTGCTTCGCCCAGGTCTCCGATTTCAATCCGCAGCGGTATCTCGATGCGCCGTCGGGGATCACCTTTGACACGATCGCCCCGTTCTTGGGATCGACGGAGGGGACCCGCAACACGTTCTTCGCGCTGACCATCGAAGGTATCTTCGAGTCAGTGACCGCAACCGCGTACCATCCCCAGACGCAACCCTATTCGCCCCCCGTCTCCGTGAGCCCGCAGGTCTTCAAGTTCGCGCGAATCGAAGGCCGGCTCATCGCCTTTTATTCCCCGCCCTACATGAGAGACATCGGGATTCCCGGCTACCACTTCCATTTCCTGGCGAAGGATCTGGCCGGGGGCGGGCACGTCACCGCGTTCACGCTGTCGCGGGGAACCATCGCCCTGGAGGAGATCGACCGCTTCCTCCTCGATATCCCCACCAACGACGCGTTTCGAGCGTCGAACTTGGAGAACACCTGAACCGGGACGGGTAGACGCAACGACCAACGGAGCGACCACGCATGAAATTCGGGATGAACCTGTACGTCTGGACGACCAACCTGACTCCGGACTACTTCCACCTGTTTTCCGGAGCTGAAGAAGCTAGGGTATCAGGGCGTCGAGGTCCCCGTCACCCCTGATAACGACGACATTTACCTCGAGATCAAGAAGAGGCTCGATGGCGAGGGCCTGGCCTGCACGAGCATCACCAACGTCGGGGCCGACGCCAACCCGATCAGCCCGGATCCCAGCTCTCGCCGGAGGGCGCTGGATCGGCTCCGCTGGGCCATCGACATCAGCAAGCTGCTGGGGAGCGAGAACCTGGTTGGGCCCTACTTCGCGGCCTACGACGTCTTCTCCGGCAAGGGCCCGACCGAGGATGAGCTGAAGCGGTCCTGCCGTAGCCCCAGAGGGGGGCCGTCCTGATCGCGAGTATCTTCTTTCCCGGAGTTTTCACCATGTTGGAAAACAGACACATCTCTCTCTTCCGCCTCTGCCGGATTGGAGTTCGTATCGCCCTCCCTGCTGCAGTCGTCTTGCTCTCCGCGGCCGGCACGCTTCTCTGTCTGTTCGGTGCCACAGGCGCCTTAGCCGCCGATGCGCCGGGGGCGCCGGGCGGAGGGTCGAACTGGACAACCGGCGCCAAGCAGGGACTTGGCACGTCCGCGACCAAAGACTCGAAGGTCTGGTACACGCTCGCCCAGGGGGTCCTGACCGAGGTCTACTATCCCCTGGTCGATACTCCCAATGTTCAGGATCTGCAGTTCATCATCAGCGACGGCCGCACGTTCGTCGACCTGGAGCGTGACTCCACCGACCACACGGTGGAGCTCATCGATCCGCGGGCTCTGACCTACCAGCAGGTCAACACCGCCAAGTCCAAGTCCTATAGGATCACTAAGGTTTACGTCACTGACCCGGCGCGCCCGACTCTGCTTATCCAGACTAGGTTCCAGGCCCTTTCGGGCGGCCCGTACCGCCTCTACGTTCTGTACAACCCATCACTGAACAACACCGGTACGAATGATACGGGGGCCACTTCCGGCAACGCTCTGGTTGCCAGTGATGGCAATATCGCCAGCGCGCTGGCTTGCTCCTCCGGCTTCCAGAAGATGTCCAGCGGCTACAGCGCCACCAGCAGCGACGGTTTGACGGACCTGAGAACCAACAAGGACCTCAGCGCCCAGTTCGATTCCGCTTCGACGCCCGGCAACCTGGTGCAGACCGGCCAGATTAACGTGAGCAGCGATACGACGTTCATCCTTGCCCTCGGCTACGGGAGCACCAGGAACGAGGCCGCCAAGAACGCGAACGACTCTCTGACGAGTGATTTCGCCTCGGTTCGGACGAGTTACCAGCAGGGCTGGCACGCCTACCTGGACAAGCTCAAGCCCCCACCCAGGTCCGTCACCTCAAACGGGCTCACCACGCGGTACAATGTGGCTCTGATGGCCCTGAAGGCGCACGAGGACAAGACCTTTCCGGGAGCCCACGTTGCGTCACTGACCAATCCCTGGGGCGACACCGTGTCCGCCGACACCCCTCAGCCCGGCTACCATCGCGTCTGGTCGCGTGACCTGTACGAGGCCGCCACCGCCCAGATCGCTGCCGGGGACAAAGACTCGGCAATCGCATCCTTGCACTACCTCCTGGATAAACAGCTCATCCGCCAACCCACCCCATCGGCAGGTCCAGTGCTCCAGCCTGGAGCCTTTCCCCGCTTCTCAAAGGTGGATGGCACGGATCTGGGGTGCTGCGAGCAACTCGACGAAGACGCTTTTCCGATCATTCTGGCTTGGCAACTCGACCAAAAAGACCAGACTACGTGGCAATCTCTGAAACTCATCGCTGATCACATCGTGGGACAAGGAGCGGGTACTCCAGCGGAACGTTGGGAAGAACAAAACGGCCTCTCCCCCTCGACCATCGCCGCCGAGGTTGCCGGTCTGATCTGCGCCGCGGACATCGCCCGCGCCAACGGCGACAACGTTTCGGCCACGCGCTACGAGTCGGTCGCTGACGGCTGGCAGCGCAGCATCGAGAGTTGGACCTACACCACCAATGGCTTTTTCGACGATCACCAGTATTACGAGCGCATCGATGCCAGCGGTAACCCAAATGACAACCACCCGGTGCAATTCCAGGATGGGGAGGCTTTCTGGGAGCACGACGTCGTCGATGCCGGATTCCTGGAGTTCGTGCGACTGGGGGTCAAACCGGCAAACGATCCCAAGATCGCTCACTCGCTGGAGGTGGTCGACCAGGTGATTAAGGTCATCACTCCGAATGGCGAGATGTGGCATCGCTATAACCACGACTGCTACGGCGAAGACGATCAGACCGGTCGTGGCTGGCCGATAGCTAGCCCGGGCCGTGGTCGCCTCTGGCCGATTCTCACGGGCGAGCGAGGCGAATACGAGCTGGCCAACGGCCGGACCGCTCGCGCAGTGGTGTGTCTGGTCACGATGGCGAAGGCCGGCAACGAAGGGTTCCTCATCCCCGAACAGTGCTGGGATCGAAACGACGCATTCGGCTTTATGTTCGGCGAAGGGACGGGCTCGGCCACACCGCTGGGCTGGTCGATGGCGCAGTTTGTCCGGCTGGCGAATTCCATCGATGCAGGCTGCCCCGTAGAAACCCCGGGGATCGTCGCCGGCCGCTACGGCGCTAATTGCCCGCTCAAGACCGGAACGATCGTCTTCACGGTCACCGTGCCTGCTGGCACCGATACCACAGGTAAGCTCGTATGCCTGACCGGGGAGCTGAACAAGCTCGATCCGTCGCTGCCGCTCTGGAATCCTGCCAGCGTTCAGCTCATCCGGGTCGATCCGACCCACTGGCAAGTGAAGCTCAAGGGTACGCAAGGCACACAGGCCCAATATCAATATACCCTGGGCGATTGGTCCTTCGCCGAAAAAGGGCCGGGCTGCGCCGGGGTGCTCAATCGAACCCTGACGGTCAACCTCGACACGACCGGCACGATGACTGTCAACGACAGCGTCGCGAGCTGGCGCAACATCCCGCCCTGCGGCAACTGAGCCAGGTTGTTTTTGGCACAATGTCTTACTTCTACTGCAGGGTTAATCCAAGCCCCTTTCTCGCAAGAGGACACGGCTCATACCTTCTGAGGAGGAAGGAGTCTCTAGCTGATCGTGAATCTTGCCAGCGCCACCGTCACGTTGTCCTTGGCAGCGCGCGAAAGGACCACATCGATCAGGCGATGGGCGGCCTGTTCAGGATCTGCGGATTGGGCGAGGATCTCGGCGATCTCGGGGTCGGGGACATACTCGGTGAGGCCGTCGGTGCAGAGCAGCAGGATGTCGCCATCGGTCAGGGAACGGCGGTGGACTTCGACCTGGACACCGACATTCGATCCGCCCACGATATTGGTGACGATGTGGCGGCGGGGATGTTCGCGCGCGTCTTCCGGCGTGATGGCGCCGGCGTCGACCAGCACCTGAACGAGAGTATGGTCCGAAGTGATTCGCTCCAGCAGGCCGGCCCGGTACAGGTAAGCACGAGAGTCGCCTGCGTGGGCTACAAACAAGTCGGTGCCCACGCTGTAGGCCATCGTCAGCGTCGTGCCCATGCCGTAGAGTTTGGGGTCGGCATCCGCATGCGCCAGGACATCACTGTCGGCACGCTGGAGAGCCAAGCGAAGCTCATCGACCAAAATCTTCTGATCATGGCCTTCCCGGTGCAGAAACCACTTGATGGCGTCGAGAACGAATGACTCGACCGTTTGCACCGCCATTGTGCTGGCTTCCTGTCCACCAGCACTGCCGCCCACCCCGTCGGCGACGATTAACAGATAGCCCTCCTCGTCCGAGAACCGGGTCGTCTCCGCCTCGGGCAGGCTCGACGCGCAGATCCGCATCGACTTGGCCAGCTTGGCGATCAGGTATTGGTCCTCGTTTCGCGGGCGGACGTGCCCCGGGTGCGTACCGCCGCCGAAAGCAACATGCACCCGTGGCCGGTGCTCGGGGATCATCGGATAGTCGGCCGTGAGGTCATGCTTGATGCGCGTGGTCATGGGACGAAGGCCGGCCAAGGGCGACAGAGATTGCTCAACCCCAATAGCACCTTGTCATGCGAATGGCATGCCGTGGAAGGGCTACCAACGTCCTTTGAACGGAGGAATTCGCTGCGGTTGACGTTGAATGCCGAGTCGCTCTCGATGCGGTTGGTCCGGTGGCTGTGTTCCTGGCTACTGTGCCACATCGACCCGTTCGGGGGCCAGCAAGGCAGTCAGTTCCTCCGCGGAAAGATCCTCGAACGCGCGCCCTTGCTGGTTGAGGCCGGCTTCGAGCCGCAGGGCGATCTCGTGCAACTCGAACGAATCGATCCGCCAGGCCAGTTCGGCCAGCTCGAGCGGATTGAGGTCGCCGAGTCCCTGCCCCTGCCGGTCCAACTCGATTTCCATCAGCAAGACGGTCTCCTGGAGCTGGGCATGGGTCTCGGCGGAGCCGCCGAACACCAGGGATTGGTCGCTCCGGGTCAACCGATGATGGTCATCGTAGGAGTCCAAGCCAAGGCCGATCAAGGCGGCTCGGATGCGGCGCGGTCGTGCGAGCGATTGCTGCGTCGTGATCATCTCGGAGTAGGCCTTTCGCGTGGGGATGCCCAAGAGACGGGCATGTCGAGCAGCGGCCCATCTCGATCGCGCTGGGCGGTCATGCTCGGCACGCGATACTTATCGGTTTGCCCTCGAGCCGCGAATAGCCCCGAGATCGAGAATCGCTGGCGGTCGTGACACGCGACCATCATCGGTCTTACGATCCGCCCAGGCATTCCTTCGCGACGTTGCGGGCCACGCGGTAAGCCATCTTGACCGTGATGCCGCGGCCCTCGATCTGATCTTCGCCGAACAGCCGTCCCTCGCTCGGAGGAAGACCCGCCAGGGCGATGGTGAGCGGCAGCAAGTCGAGGAATTGCCGATACTTCTGCTGCAAGTCTGGGGATTGGGATGCTGGGTCGGCCACGGGTTGCCTCCTGGTCTGGTCGGCCTCGGCGGGGCCGCCGACGGCAGTCGTCCGGTAACGGCCCCGGAGCCGGTCGGATGGGGGATCATTGGAAGCGGGGAACGTCGTCCGACCGCAACGCCATACACCCCTCGAACGACCTTATACGACACTAGCGCGCCAGACTCTCCGGGAGCAAGAACTTTGACCGGCTCGCAGGGACAAAAATTGCTCGACATCCCCGGTTTGCCGATCCGAGCCCGATGCTGGCCCCCAGAGCGTCAAGCCGGCTACTCCCAGCCAAAGCATCAAAGCATCCGGCTGCCGCAGTAATGCCTTTGACGAAACCCAGGAAACTGATAAGATAAGGGCGGTCAAGAACAAGCTTGACGTAGTTCAGCGGTCGTGCCGCCTTGGTTGCCACGACCCACTTATCACCGCAAGATTGACATTTCTGGAGGATTGTTTGAATCGACGAGCCCAGGAGGAACCCGCTTGGGGATTCCATTCGATGGGTTTGAGCCCGACGATGCTCAAGTCCCTGGCGCATGCCCATTACACCACACCCACCCCGATCCAGGCGGCCTTCATTCCGCAGGCGCTTGATGGTCTGGACGTCATCGGTCAAGCCAAGACCGGTACCGGCAAGACGGCGGCCTTTGGCATTCCGCTGATCGAGATGCTGGAGGGCCGGTCGCGCGGCCCACAGGCCATCATTCTGGCCCCCACGCGGGAGCTGACTCAGCAGATCGTTGTTGAGCTGCAAAAGTTAGCGCATGCACGTGATGTGTCAGTCTGCGGGATCTACGGCGGCGAGCCGATCGAGCGGCAGCTCAAAGCCTTGAGCCGGGGGGTCGACCTAGTCGTCGGCACGCCCGGCCGGGTACTCGACCACATCGAGCGCCGCACGCTCTACCTGGGGGATATTTGCCACGTCGTTCTCGACGAGGCCGACCGGATGCTCGACATCGGGTTCCGTCCCGACATCGAACGCATCCTCCGCACGGTGCCGACCCCGCACCAGACCATGCTCCTCTCCGCCACGATCAGTGCTGATGTCCGGAAGCTGGCCCAGCGGTATATGTTCGAACCGATCGAGGTCAACCTGTCTCGGGATGAGCCGTCGGTCGAGACCATCCAGCAGTATTACATCTCGGTGAATCACGATCGCAAGGTCGAGCTCTTGATTCATCTGCTCAAACGAGACAATCCCCGCCAGTGCATCGTCTTCACGCGGACCAAACGCGGGGCGGACCGGCTGGCCGAGCGGTTGCGTCGCGTGATCCCCGGCGTTGCGGCGATCCACGGTGATCTGCCCCAGGCTGCCCGTGATCGCGTGATGCGCGGGTTTCGCCACGGAACCATTCCGGTTCTCGTGGCTACCGATGTCGTCGGCCGGGGCATCGATGTCGAAGGGATCAGCCACGTCATCAATTACGACGTCCCTGATGAGGCCGAGAACTATGTGCACCGGATCGGCCGGACCGGCCGGATGGGTAAGGACGGCATCGCTTACTTGTTCGTCGGGCCCGACCAAGGCGAGCCGTTGACGATCATCGAGAATCTGATCAACAAGGTCATTCCCGCCTTGCGAATCGAGGGTTTCGAGGTATCCAAGGCCAGGGCTGGCGCACCGGCCGCCCGCGAGCTCTTCAACACGGCGGTCACTCGCTCGCACGAGCTTGCGGTTCGCTGATCGGGGCCTCCGGCGTCCTGGAAACCGAGGCTCGCCCGAGGGCCCTGAAGAGCTCTCGGGCGTTCGCGACCAGTTGCTCCGCGTCGTGGCCCGTCTGCCGTTGCGAGAACAAGCACCCATCGCATCGGGCAACAAGTGCAGCGGCCTGGCTTCCCAGGTCGTCCGATCGGGTGAGCTCGTGGACAACGGACCGAGCCTCAGAGGGTGTCAGAGCACCCGGCGGACGGCCGATCCCGAGCCGGGCGTAGGCGATCAGACCAGCAATGATCCTTCGGGCCACTTCCCCTTCACATCCTTCCGATGCGCCTGCCTCGCCAGTCGTATTGCTCAGCTCGCGGACCATTCGCCGGGCGATCCGCTGCGCCTGCCGAAGGCTGGTTTGCCGTGCCGGGCGTCGCCGTCGTCGGATGACGAGCGCAAGTCCCAGAAACGCGCAGAGAATCAGAACGAGCGCCGTACTCGCCCAGGCGATCCGACGGTTTCGATCGCCATCTGGGGCAGTGTAGTTGATGGTCCTGGGGTCGAACGCCGGAACAGCGGCGGCCTTGATCGGCACGCCCTGGGTCACCTTGGTGATGTACCGCATGGATCGCGGATCAAACGCCGCGATCGCCACCGGCGGTACAACGCCGCTGCCTGCCCGGGTGGGCCGGATGCGATAAACGAACGTCACCGACGGCGGTTTACTCGTTCGCTCATCGGGCAAGGGCTCGACTCGAAGGGCCAGCGGAATTCGATCGAATCGGCTGAGATCAGGACGTGAGGTCGTTCCCCAGGCGGCTGGGCCGGTGAGCCCAATCCGATAAATGAACTCTTGACCGACGCGAATCGTGGTGGGCATCACGCTCGCCTGAACCGAAAACTCGCCCACCCCTCCCAGGAACTCAGCGGGCCGTCCCTCGAAGGGAACAGGCTCGACCGTAAGGCGCAACGGCCCGCTCCGGCCAGACCGGCCGTCAATGCGGGCCAGGATCGGCGGAATCTCGAGCGGGCCGGACCGGCGGGGCACGATTCTCAGCCGGGTGATATACAGGTTGTCGCCCGATTCCACCGAGCCAATTCCTGTCGCACTCACCGGCTTGAACGAAGTTCCGGCTGTCCAGATCTCGGCATGGCTCAAGCGGGGAAGCTCGATCCTGGGCCTCTGGTCACGGCCGAGCACCAGGGCGGCCAGTTCGATGCCCTGACCCTCGTAGTAAGGCCCCGGGCCGGCCTCGAGGCGGACCCGCAACGCGTCTGGAGGACGGGCATGCGCGGGTTCGCTCCGCATGCAGAGCAGCACGACCAGCAAGATGATCGATAATGCAGGGAAATTCGCCAGCGAGATGCGTCTCGCCGGGAGCCCACACGCAGGGGGCCGCATGGCCTCACCAATCCTTACGGCCATCCCCGGAGAATTCGGATGGCGAATCCTCGGGGATCCGCCGGCGCTGGGCGTCGCGGATCTGGTCGAGAGCGTTGTCCAGGTGGTCGTCCGGTGATTCGCCTGCAGACCCAGGGGGCAAATTACTGCCTCCCCCGCCGCCCCCGGCTCGCCGGCGGCCTTTCGCTGGCCGGTTGTCCGCTTCACCCTGCGAGCTCGAGCCATCAGGTTGCGGATCGGTCCCGGCTGAATCGTCGGGCGTTGGGTCGCTCCCACCGTCGCCTCGCTTGTGTACACCGGGCGGACGATTCCGCTTCTTGGAAGGAGACTGATCGTGGTCGCTCTCGCCCTGCGGTGCGATGGAGGGAGGAGCTTGCTCCAGCGCGAACTGGCGGTTGATTGCCGCGTCCTGCCGGACCGCGTCAAGGCCCGCGCCAACCGCGGTCGAGGCCAGGCAGTTGTCATAGTGCTCGACCGCGCCGGCGACATCGCCCAGCACCAGCGCCGTGTTGCCCAGAGCATAATCGATCTTCGTGCACAGCGCAGTTCTTGCTCGGTCGCGGGCCTCTTGATAGCGCTGGCGGGCCTCTTCGTAACGCTGGAGCTGGAACAAGGTCGCGGCGGCGTCGTACCGGGGAATCGGCTGGCCCGGTGCCCGCTCGATCGCCGATTCGAACATCGACAGCGCCTCAGTGAAGTGCCCGGCAAGGTAAGCCGATTCACCCCGGGCCACCAGCGCGGCCGCCGGTACCCCCGGAGGAATGCCTACCTGCGCTGAATGGGAGATGGTCCGGGTTCCGGCCGCTCCGGGATCTGGCGGCAGGCTGGCATTTCCCTGACCTCGCCCTGCCCCGATTCCCGCCACCGCCAGGCTCCCCAGCAATACGGCTCCCGCAACTCGGCTCCAGACCCAGCGCCAGGGGCCGATGCGACCGCCCGGCCAGCATCCCGAGAGTGCCAGCCCCAGCGCGGCAGCCAGGAACAGGGGAAACCGCTCCGGGCGCTCAGCAAACCTCCCTGCCGCGCGCTTCCGCTGGGCCACGGGCGCAATCCTGGTCCGGTAAAGCGTCTTCAGGTCGGCGGCGGCCAGGCCAAGTTTCATGACCGCCCCATCGGTCTCTTGCGCGATCGCCTCCAGGTACGTGTCAACCCGGCGCGACAGGATCCTTTCACCCTGATAGCTGAGTGGTTGGTCCCCGGTACCCGAGGGCACCGGATGGCCGTGCTCAGGGTCGCCGATCGCCACGACATGAACGATGACCCCAGCCCGGACAAGGCGGTCGAGCCGCGATCGCCAGTGATCCGCGAGATCCTCCCCGTCGGAAAACACCACGATCAAACGTCCCGCGGCATGCTCTTCCTGTCCCAACGTCTCGAGCGCGGCATCGAGTCCCGCGCCCAGGTCCGTGCCGCCAGGCCGGACCGAGCCTGGCCGCAGCCGGTGCAAAACGTCGACGACCGCCCCGAGGTTCTCCGTGAGCGGATACCGGATCACCCCGCGGCCGGCGAATATCACGATCGCCACGCGGTTGGCGGGGTCGGGAGCCAGGGCGCTGACCAGGCTCTCAGCCGCATCGATCGCCACCGCAAGCCGATTCGGGACGGCATCCTCTGCGCCCATGCTCCGGCTGACGTCGATCAAGAGTGCCACGTCGTGTCCCGGAGGCAACGGCGGCCCGATGATCGAGCCGAACCGAGGCCGGGCCAGCGCCAGGATCAGAAAGACGGCGGCCAGCAGTATGCTGAGGGAACGAAGGTTCGGCACTTTCCCGCGCTGGGCCAGGAGCCGCCAGGATCGCGCTCGAAGCCGCTGGCCGCGGATCGCCCACGGGCCCGAGCCAAGCACGAGCAAGAGGAGCCAGAGCAAATGGGGGCTTCCGAAACTCACTGCGGGACAAACTCGCTCGATACTGGACCCAGAATTCCCTTGCTCTGCACTGCCGTGGCAAGGCGGTCGCCAAGCGCGGTGAATTCTTCAGTACTCGATGGGACCTGGCCGAAGGTGGCTTCCGCGACAGCGTTCTTGCGGTCTGGCAAGGCGTGGACTCTCTGATCGACGAGGTCGAAGACGGCGTACACGGTCTGGACCATGTGTCCCTCGATCGCCTCGATCTCCTTCCGCACATCGAACGCCGTCAAGGCCGCATTCAGGTAAACCGCCGTTTCCACGAGAGCGTCGCGATAGCCTGGATTCCGCTTGAGGGATGGGCCGTGGACCCGATCGAGCGCCTTGGCGGCCCCGCGCACGGCGATCTGGATGCGATCGACCAGGGAACGCAGGGCATGGGTAAAAGCGATCTCGGGATAGTCCTGGGGCGAGAGGTACGAGTCGACGGCAGCGGAAACAGCGCCGCAGCCAGAATGACCGAGGACGACCAGGAGCCTGAGGCTTCCTTTGAGATTCTGAACGGCATAGTCGATGCTCCCCAGACACTCCGTGCCCAGCACGTTGCCGGCAACGCGAATCACGAACAACTCGTTGGGAGGCTGATCGAAGATCCGCTCGATCGGAACGCGGGCGTCAGAGCAACCCAGGATCAGAGCATAAGGAGCCTGCCGGACTGGAGCGCTGGCGATCAGGGCAAATCCCAAGGAGAGCGGGTCTGAGGGGATGATGATCGACCCGGGACGAGCATTCCCCACCAGTTCCTTCTGAACATGCATGACGATAGCGCGGAATCGCTGGTGCCCTTCCTCCAGCTCGCGGATGGCCAGTTGCGCGTCCATCGCCTGTCGGGGAATGAGCGCCGCGGAAGGCTCGTAACGGTAGATGATGTCCATGAATCGTCCCCATCCCGGTGGTTTCGCCGCCGTCCGGCCATTTCGTCATCTTGCTCGGTAGTCGCGGTTTGCAGCATTCTTGAGCATAGCCGAATGGCCCCACCGACTCAATGAAAGGCGTCTGACAAAGCGTGGAACCGGGTGGCGATCAGCGAGGGCGCTCGGTGAACGGGGGTCCTTTTGCTCGGTTCAGGAGACCATTGCCCGAACCAGCTTGTACGAGACCAACTTTTCAGCGGTACTGAACGGACGTCCGGTAGAGAAAAGTAGAGATTGACCGCTCTTCTCGCCACCACGCATGCGGTCACAGAGGCCGGGAGGTTCAGGAGACCACTGCCCGAACTACCTAGTGTTCCGTCCATCTTCAATTGACGGGCAGCGCTCGCCGGAATTTCTTGAATACCCAGGACTTCCAGTTTCAAGAACCTATCAATCGAAGATTGACGGGACACTAGGGTTGAGGAGAGCGGCAGGTGGAAGCTCACCCAAGAACTCAAAGATGAAGCCTAGGGAGGACCGCGTCGCAGGTGAAATTCATTCCTGCCGGTCGCCTTAAGCCATCTCACCGGGAAATGAGCGCGCGCTTGATCGCTGGAGTTTGCGTTTATATTCGTGCTGCCCATGAGGACAACGGGATGGGTCGGACGACCGCCCGAAATGCGGCGAGTGAGGCCGTTCCCCGCTTTTTCAGCTATCAAGGTCCGTCGATTGGACCTTGCTCCGGAGTGTGGGCGGGATCTTCTCCAAGCTCCACCCGAAAGTTCCCCTGGCGCCGCTCCAGTCACACCTCTTCGCGATTTTTTCACCTGGATTCCTGGAGACCATGAGATGAAACATTGGCGGATCGTGGCAGAGGATCTGATCGCCGGCCATCGTAGGCTGCATGCTCTGAAACCCCGGCGCCCCAGGCGCGTGGAGCTTTCGTGTGATCCACTCGAAGAACGCGTGACTCCATCCCATTTCGTCGGCGCAGTACAACATCTGGCCGTCGCCGCGCTCGGCCCCGTGAATACCCTGGGGGCCCGCGGACTCGCGGGCAACACGGCGCCGCCCAGCCCGGTAGGGTCGACGCACGGGGTGGGCGGTAACCATTCCACCAACTCCACACTCCAGACGGCCCTCCAGACCCTCAGAAAGGATGTCCAGACGATCGAGCTGGCGTCGGGCACGACGGTCGGTCAACTGACTGCCATCAAAGTCGCGTTCCGGACCCTTGCCACCGACGGTCTGACTCCGAGCAGCCGATCAGCCCTGAGCTCGTTCGAAAACGGCCTTGTGACGGCGTACGCGTCGGGGACGACATTGGCCGGCGACGCCACGCTCCTCAGTCAATTTGAGGCGATCTACACGAGCTCGCCAACGACGCAGCAAACGACGGATCTGACCACGGCCTACAACGCCCTGGCTGCCGCGGTAACCTCCTCCAACATTACCTCAACGGACATCACGACCCTCAACACCGATTGGGCGGCTGTCCTGGCCGCCTCGAACAGCACGAGCACCGCGACGTTCCCCTACTTCACGCTCGTAACAGGTCAGGGTATCAGCGCCTGTAATGGGCCCATGGCTTTTTGATCACGCCAGGCCCCAGAGTGCCCGACGGAGCCCTGAACCAGCTCCGCCGGGCGCTGGGTCTCCGCAGCGACGCTCGAGGGATGCAGTCGCCGCCACCGCCAGCGACGGATCGCGTAGAAAGGGAACCGCAGATGCGAATAGCCACTCGGACGGGGAGGGTCCTTCTCGAACGCGAGGGGGAGCTGGCGGTTCAGTGTGAGATTTCCTTCTCGATCCTCTCGTCGCCGAGCAGCAGGCCGAGTCGTTTGGCGACGGCCCGGGCCCAGAGATCGCAACCTAGAGGCGAGAAGTGGCCGTCGCCGAGTGAACCGTTGAAGAGTGGGTTGGGCGAGGTCGGCCTCCCTTCGCGCTGGCGCTCTGTGGAAAGCCGCAGCAGCTCGGTGGCGAAGTCCTCGAACGGATCCAGGTAGGATTGGCCCGTGGATTCCAGGATGTTCGAGACCATGCCAGGATAGAATCCAGCCTTGCGCTGGCCCTCGAGCTGGTTGACCCAGGGAGCGGGAACCGTCAGGCAGATGAGCCCCCTCGTCCGACAGAACTGGGTAATCTGTCCCAGCCAGTACTTGCCCTCTTCCCAGTCGCCCTTGCCTTCGAGCACCTCGAAGAGATCGCCAAAGTCATTGGCGAAGAGACTGAGCACGACGAACCGGGGACGGAACCGGTCCGCGTATTCTCGGAGCGTGTAGTATTCCTGCTCGGGCGAGTAGCCGAGGTGGCCGGTATTGAGGACCTCGACGCGGGCTTTCAGGTTCCGGGAGAGATGACGCTTCAGGCATTCGCTGGGCGTCTGCTCGTCACCCACGAACAGTCCCTGCATGTAGGAATCACCCAGGATGATGCCCCGCAAGGTCGCGTCGGTGTCGGGCTCTGGACCGCGCAGGCCCCAGGAATTGGTCGTCTGGACGGACCCTTCGACCCGCACGGCCGTCGTACCCCGCATCGCCTCGCCCAGGTCCGGACCGTCGGGAACCAGGAAGAACGTCAGCGGAATGCGCTGGATCGTCAGGTTTCTCAGCCAGACCGAACGCGTGCTGGGACGCAGCCGATAGGATCGCCCAGTGTCATCGGGCACGAATACCGTTGAGGGCAGAAGGAGGGTCCGCGAGTAATTGCCCCACCGCAGAATCCCCGTTTCCGGGTCGTTGCCGGCATACTTCATCAACCGTCGCAGCGGAGGATCAATCCCGGCATAGACGTTCTGAAACTCCCGGAGCTTATCGACGATTCCCCGCTGCCGATACCTGGCCCACTCGGCGTCGATCTCGGATCGGTCGGGCGGAACGCCGACAGCCTGCCAGGCAAGCTGGCGCGACCTGTCGGCCAAGCTCACCACCAGGTAGCGCCCTCGGGGTGCCGCGGCGATCAGAGCGGCGACCACCACGAGGGTTGTAGCGACGATGGACAACTTGAACCAGCGCTCGCGGCGGCGCGACCTTTCCACAAAGAAGAAGGTTCCCTGGCGCAAGGGGACGACACGTTTCAGCCGGAAAAGCCGTGACATCAAGGCCTCGAAGGGGAATGCCATCCCGAACCAGAAGTCCCATTGTCCGTGACCTTGGCTTGCCGATCAACACGGGGTTTTCTGGCCCGGCTCACATGGCGATAGAATAGACTCGGATCGTGCAGCCGGATCCTGACGTAGCAAGGGAGTCGCCATGACGGAAGATCTATTTCGCCGCCTCGGTCTGGCCGAGGTCAACAGCGGTGTGTGTGCTGCCTCGTGGATCGAGGATCCCGGCGGCAGAGAGCTGGCCTCGATCAACCCGGCGACCGGCGAGCCGCTGGGCCGGGTCGTGATGGTGACGGCAAAGTCCTACGATCGGATCGTCGATCGGGCCATCGAGACATTCGCGACCTGGCGCACGGTTCCCCCTCCGGTTCGGGGTGAGCTGGTTCGTCGGATCGGGCTGGCCCTACGCGAGCACAAGGCCGACCTGGGCTTGCTGATCACGCTGGAGACCGGCAAGATCCGCTCGGAGGGTGAGGGAGAGGTCCAGGAGATGATCGACATGTGCGACTTCTCCGTGGGCCTGTCGCGCCAGCTTCACGGTTTGACGATCGCCAGCGAGCGGCCCAGGCACCGGATGATCGAGCAGTGGCATCCCCTGGGTCCGATCGGCATCATCACGGCTTTCAACTTTCCGGCCGCGGTCTGGGCATGGAACGCAATGATCGCGGCGGTCTGCGGCGACACCCTGATCTGGAAGCCCTCACCTCTAGCCCCCTTGACGGCCATCGCCATCCAGCGGATTGCCAGCCGGGTGGCCGCGGAGGAAGGCTACCCGGGCGTGTTCAACCTGTGCGTGGGCGACGCCGAGGAGACGGGCGAGCGAATGGCCAGGGACGATCGGCTGCCTCTGATTTCGGCGACCGGAAGCTGCCGGATGGGGCGCCGCGTTGCCGAGATGGTAGGCAAGCGGTTGGGACGGACACTCCTGGAACTGGGTGGTAACAACGCCATCATCATCACTTCCAGCGCGGACATCGAGATGGCTGTGCGCGGAACCGTCTTCGCGGCCGTGGGTACGGCCGGCCAGCGCTGCACGACAGCCCGGCGATTGATCGTGCACGAATCGCTCCACGATGTCTTTCTCGAGAGGCTGATCGGGGCTTACGGCAGCCTGTCGATTGGCGATCCCTGGAAGAACGGCGTGCTCGTGGGTCCACTGATCCATGAAGCCGCCCTCAATCAGATGCTGGCCGCGCTCGAGGCGGCAAGGGCCCAGGGCGGCGTTGTCGTCTTCGGCGGGCGCCGGCTCGATCGTCCCGGCTTTTTCGTCGAGCCAGCAATCGTGACGGCCCGTCCGGGAATGCCGATCGTGGCCCAGGAAACTTTCGCGCCGATCCTGTACGTGATGAAATACGTGCAGCTCGACGAGGCGATCGCCATTCAGAACAGCGTGGAGCAAGGCCTCTCGTCAGCCGTCTTTACCCGCGACCTGCGGGAGGCCGAGCGGTTCCTCTCGCCCGAGGGGTCAGACTGCGGGATTGCCAACGTGAACATCGGCACCTCGGGCGCGGAAATTGGCGGAGCCTTCGGTGGTGAGAAGGCCACCGGAGGAGGCCGCGAGGCGGGCTCGGACGCCTGGAAGATCTACATGCGCAGGCAGACCTGCACCATCAATTACGGCTCGGAGATTCCGCTTGCTCAGAGCGTGAAATTCGACGTGGTGCCTCGTCAGCCTCCGATTGGCGGGTGAGTGATTCACAAGCCTGAAGCGCAAGCGAAGGTCACTCCAGGATTTGAAAAGGCCTTTGCTTGCGCTTCAGGCTTGTCAACACCCGCCAATCCAGGGCTGAACGAGCACTATGCTCCTGATCGATGCGATCAGTTCCGAGCTGATCGGCGCTGCCGTCGAAACCACCGTCGGAGGGTTTACGACTGGCTGGAGCGACGCCCCGCGAGCCGGCAGCAGGCGATTGGCTCGCTCGAGGATCGCGTCCAATCCAAACAGGACGGCGGTGCCCGCCAGGTCGGCCAGAATCGTCGGGCGGATGAAAAGAATACCGGCGACGTAGCAGGCGAGCAGTCCGGCGAGGTTGCGCGGATAGTTCATCTCGGGGACTAGCCAGGCTCCAAAGTTGCTGGTCAGGAAGAAGAGAGCCGAGGCTGACAGCGACAGTACCGGCAAGAGCCACGGGCCAACCTTGGGACGCCTTGCCAGCGGGCCCATCAGGGTCGTCAGTGCGAAGCTGGCGTAGATGATCCACCGCGACGGGTCAAGAAAGGGGCGGCCGATCGCGTAGTCGATCACCAGGTCGGAAAGCCCCATCGCCGCGACGGGGACAACCCAGGCCCAGCGGCGGGGGAGGCTGGCTCCGGCATACAGCGACAGCGCGCCCATCGGGACGAGGTTCCAGGGGTGGGGAACCAGACGGTAAATCGCTCCGATCGCTATCAGGAAGAGAGCCTTACGCATTTCATGCACCTCGTTGAAGTCCGCTTTGACTATTCGACACGTAGTCTATCGGTTCATCGTCTCTGGATCAACATGGCGGGCGGAAGGGTCGGCTGCCGCCAGGACCTCGCAATGCCGGATCCGATCCAACCGAAATGATTTTTCCAGAGAATCCATCTGGCAGTATGCCACCACGTACGCCACGCCTCCTTAATTCTTCCGGATCGGACAGTCCAGCATGATCGCGCTGGACGGCACTCCCTTCTGGTGCGTCATCTTCGGACTTCTCGCCCGGCGAAAATGACCGCCGCCAGCCGGATTGTCGGGTATGCTCGAGTGTATTATCGAGGGTTCGTTGCGGGATAAGGGCAGGGACCGCGGATTCCCATGGGAAAGGATGGTTCACAATGCGCGGACATCTCTGGGTGAAGGTCGTGGGAGTCCTGGTCGTTGCCGTCACGATCGCTGGGTGTCAGGGGACGAATTCGCGCCGGGTCGCCTCCGCCCCCGAGCCCGGACTTTCCGGAACAACCGATCCCAACGGGACTGTCGCAGAGGCACCAGCTCCCAAGACTGTCAGTTACGTGGACCGCCATCCCCTCCTGTCGAAGCCTCGAGACTACTGGGAATCGTCCGGCGACAACAAGATTGTGAAGACAGCCGCGGCGACATTCGTGGGCGTTCCGGTCGGAATTTACGGCGAAATCAAGCAAATCGTCGTTGGCGCTCCGCCCGAGATGCGGTGAGCCACCTTGATGCGAGCTCCGGCTGAACAGGAATCACAAGCGAGGCCGTCACTGCGCGAATCGCGCAGTGACGGCCTGCCCCGGTCTGGTTGACGGGCTCAGCGGTCGGGGATGACCTTGAGCGAGTTGAACGACTTGCCTTCGAGTGATTCGAGGAAGGCCCCGCCGCCGGTCGAGACGTGGCTGACCTTGTCGGCAAGGCCGAATTTCTCGACGGCCTCGGCAGACTCTCCCCCACCGACGGCGGTCACCCCATGAGAATCGGCCAGGGCCTGCGCGATCGCCTTGGTTCCCGTCGCGAACGCCGCGACCTCGAACTTGCCCATCGGCCCGTTCCAGACGACGGTTCCCGCATCCCTGATGATTCCGGAATAGAGCTCGATGGTCTGCGGCCCGATATCCATGCCGAACCAGCCGTCGGGGATGGTGGGGCCTTCGACCACCTTGGTCGCCGCGCCCGCCTCGGGCTGGGACGCGACAAGATGATCGACCGGCAAGACGAGTTTCGCTCCGGCGAGCTGCAAGACATGTCTGGCCACGTCCAGCTTGTCGGCCTCAACCTTGCTCTGGCCGACCGAGTGGCCCTGAGCCTTGAGAAACGTGTAGGTCATGGCGCCGCCGATCAAGAGCTTGTCAACTTTCAGGAGCAGGCTCTCGATGACCAGGATCTTGTCGGAAACCTTGGCTCCGCCCATGACGGCCAGATAGGGGCTCTTGGGATGGCTCAGGAGCGTGTCGAGGATCTGCAATTCCTTCTCGACCAGAAAGCCGATGGCCCGTCTTGCGGCGGGAAACTGTTCGGGCACCGCAACCATGGAAGCCTCGTCGCGGTGGCACGTACCGAAGGCGTCATTGACATAGGCGTCCGCCAAGGCGGCCATCTGTTTGGCGAACGCGGGGTCGCCCTTCTTCTCACCCTTGTTGAACCGAACGTTCTCGAGAACCACGATTTCGCCGGGGGCAAGGTTAGCGCAAGCTGCCTGAGCCTGCGGCCCGACGGTGTCGTCGGTCTTCTTGACGGAACGGCCAATCAACTCTGCCAGTCGGGCGGCCACCGGGTCCATGCGGAACGGGGCGTCGGCGGCCGGGTCGCCGGAGGGACGGCCCAAGTGGCTGACCAGGATCAGGCTGCCGCCCCGGCTCAAGACATCATTGAGAGTAGGCAGCGCCGCGCGGATGCGACGATCGTCGGCAACGTCGCCCGACTTGGTCTGCGGGACATTGAAATCGACGCGGACGAGGACTTTCTTACCCCGTACGTCCAGGTCGCGAACCGTTCGTTTTGGCATCGATGTACCCCTGAATCATGGCGCAAAAGCCCGGACCGACTGACGCCGTGGGTCGGCCGCTCCGGGCCGGAATTGCGTATCCACTTAGATGATTAGAGGACGACTCAGAGAGCGCCCAGCTTGGTGATCAGCTCGGCGGTACGCACCGAGTAGCCCCACTCATTGTCGTACCAACCAATCACCTTGACGAGATTGCCCTCGATCACCAGGGTCTGCTCGGGCACGAAGATGCAGGAATGGGGGTTGCCGATGATGTCGCCGGAGACGAGCGGGTCGGTGTTGTATTCCAGGATGCCCTTGAGCGGGCCCTCGGACGCCGTCTTCATGGCACCGTTGATCTCTTCCTTGGTCACGTTTCTCTTCAAGAATGCGGTGAGATCGGTCAGCGAGCCGTCGGGCACAGGAACCCGAACGGCGAATCCGGTCAACTTGCCGTTCAGCTCGGGAATGACCTCGCCGACCGCCTTGGCGGCACCCGTCTTGGTGGGGATCATGTTGATCGCCGCCGCGCGGGACCGGTACATGTCCTCGTGGATCTGGTCGGCAACACGCTGATCGTTCGTGTAGGCATGGATCGTGGTCATCAGGCCCTTTTCGATGCCGAACGTTTCATGGATGATCTTCGCCATCGGCGCCAGGCAGTTGGTGGTGCAGGACGCGTTGGACACGACCCTCATGCTGGACTTCAGCACATGATCGTTGACGCCCAGGACGATGGTCGCATCGAGCTTGTCCTTGGCCGGAGCGCTCAAAATCACCCGATCGGCACCTGCATCGAGGTGCTTCTGCAGTTTCACGCGGTTGGTGAAAAAGCCCGTCGACTCGAGCGCGACCTGGCATCCCAGGCTCTTCCAGGGAAGATTGGCGGGGTCTCTCTCGGTGAGGATGGGAATCGACTTGCCGTTGACCACCAGGGCCTTTTCGTCGGCCTGGACTGTTCCGCCAAAGTTTCCATGGACGCTGTCGTACTTGAGCAGCATCGCAAGGTGCTTGGGGTCTGCAAGGTCATTGATGGCCACCACCTCGTAATCCGAGGGGCGCTCAGCTAACACGCGAAATACGAGACGACCGATCCGGCCAAAGCCGTTGATCCCAACACGAACTGCCATGACTGGACTCCTGGTTCACTTGGCTGACGCATACACGAGAAAAATTGTGCCTGATCCGTCAATGCTTGCTTGATCATTTCCGGCGGAGCGATCCTGTCGGCGTCGCACCGCCTTCGATCGGCCTTCGATCGACACGGATCGATCGAGGCCCGGAACATGCACATCGAGATCGTCTCTTCGCTGTTCCGCATCCTCGAACCTATCTAGAAGATCAGACCGACTTTTTCGTCGATTCGCAAGGGTTTGGGCCTTGCTGTCACGACACCCGCGCCCGATCGTCGCACTCAAGTTCTTGTGCTATTGCAGCATAGGGCCAGGTTCCGGCCTGCAAGAAAATCTTCCTTCGCGAAGACCCAGCCGGGAACCGGCGGCGACGACAGGATCTGGACCAATCCGCAGGTTGTCGAGGTCGGAGCGACGTCGCGAGAGCCGGTTCAGGGTTTGACGGGCTCCTCGCGGGCCGTGCGAACCCACTGCGTCGGCCGTCCGCTGCACATCGCCGGGAGCTTCCAGACTGCGTAAACGGGGAGGTAAAGCAAGCTCAACAAATACTTCCAGGATAGCTGGAAGACGAGGAACGGGCAGATCGCGTGAACCATCAAAGCCAGGCTCATGAGGAAACCGGAGCCGATCAGGAACGCGGTGAGCCCTGCCGAGTGTTGAGTTCCGAGCAATACCAGGAGGTTGGCAGCGACCATGCAGAGGTAATAAACGAGGAGCAGAACCATGGGAGGCATGGTCAGTTCTAGAACGGAGGCGAATTTCTCGGTCAGCTTCAGATGCGTGGATCGAAGCAGGGGCACCAGAACCCGCTGGCTTAGCTCGCGGCGACCGAACTCCCAGCGCCGCCGTTGCGAGACAGCCGCCTTGCCACCCTGCCCCAGCATGACCCCCAGAACTCGAACGTCGGGCAGGAAAGCGATTTTCCCTCCCGCAATCCGCACGTTCCAGGAGTACTCCATATCCTCAACTAGCCCAAAGCTCCTCCACGGGACCAGCTTCAGGCTGCGAGTGGAGAAGCACATACCGTTTCCCCGGAAGCCCGCGCTCAATCCCAGGACGGATTGACCCAGGGGAGTGACGCCGTTGAACAGGCTGAACGCGTAGGCCATCAGCCCGGTCCGCCATGAGGTATCAGGATTCGCGACGGCATAGAAGCACTGGATCCAGTCCCGACCGGCCTCGATCGAGCCGGCGAAAGCCTGGAGAAGGTCGGGGCTGACCGTCGTGTCGGCGTCGATCACGACGAGCGCATCGAGATCCGCGAACTGCCCCGATTCCTGGAGGCGGTCGATCAAGAACCGGATCGCGTGCCCCTTGCTCTTCTTGTCCGGATCCTGCCGTTCGACGACCGTCGCCCCCTGCTGGCGAGCAACCGATGCGGTATCGTCCGAGCAGTTGTCGGCGATCACCAGCACCTCGAAAAGGCTGTCGGGATAGTCGAGCGAGAGGCAGCTTCGGACCGTCGCGGCGATCCCCGATTCCTCGTCATGTGCGGGAATCACGACCAGAAACCGCGTCCTCGGAGCGTCCGGTTTGCGCGCGACCCGCCGGGAGCAAAGCGCGGCCAGGGCTGTCACCAGGATCAGACCGAGATACGGCAAAAGCAGCAGGTTGATACCGACCACGATCGCTTCGAGCCAGAACGGTAAGACCATAAGAGTCCAATCCTGCAGAGCGAGAAACCACCACCAGGCGATGCTCCCCCGCAGAGTCATCACCGGCGCACCTGGACCGGCGTGCAGCAGGTTGATCAAGATCGCGCGAGTCGCCGCAAAGCCAAGGGATAATCCAACCTTGATCGTCGCCGCGAATGGAGCGCACGACGGTTCGCGAGATCACCGCTAGTGTATCAATCCGCCAAGCGCCGGAACACACGAGGGATCAACAGCAGCATGGGCAGCATGAATATAAACGCAAACTCCAGCGATCAAGCGCGCGCTCGTTTCTCGGTGAGACGGCTTATTGAGTTGCGGTGGGAGTGATGGAACAGGTCGACAGGCTGTTTCATACTCCGCGCGCGGGCGAGGTTGCCGTCGAGCCAATCGGCATCTGGGTACAAAGTATCGACGATCGAGCGTTCTGCAAGGTCGAGGTTCTCTCGAAGCACCTCCTCGGAAAGGGTCCGGCCATGGACAGACCGGTCCACAACCTGGCCAGTGAGCGGCAGCACGGGTCGATCAGACTTGAAACCCACACTCAGGTAGGCAGGCCGTATTCCTGCAACATTCTTCTCAAATGGTCGATGATCTGCTGCTCGGAGCAGTTCGCCCGCGCGAACACGAGCCCCGCGGCGCCGAGCTGGTCGGCCCGCTGGGGATCGTTCCAGAGATCGCGAATCCGCTGGGCCAGAGCGTCAGCGTCTCCCACCGGAACGAGCAGGCCGTTGACGCCGTCCTGGACGTAGTCGGAGACTCCCAGCGAATTGGTGATCACCATCGCCTTCTTCAGGTACATCGCCGCCACCATGGTGACATGGCCGCACGGCACGTTCGCGCCGGCGAGGGGGAGCACCATGAACCGGGAAAATGCCAGGATGTTATTGGCCTTGCCGTTGGGAATGTTGTAGTGAAGCCGGACATTGGGCGGCACCTTCAGGCCTGCGGTGTTCTCGGGACGGAGGACCGCGACCAGCGGGATCTCGGGCAGGCGCTCCATGGCGGCGAACAAGGTCCGATAATCGCGGGCGTTCCCGCCCAGCGTGCAAATGTAGTCGCGTGGCTCGACGGGTGTGTCCGGAGAATCGACCAAGGGGTGCCCCACGCCCCAGAGCACCACGTCGATCCGCCGCGGGTCGATTCTAAAATACTCCGCGTAGAGCGACCGCTCCAGCGTCGAGTAAACGATGAACCGGTCGACTCGCGTGAAGGCCGAGGCCATTAGGCGGCGTTGCGGCCCTTGCGGCAATGTTGTGAAATTGAAGCCCCAGGCCACGTGCGGGACCCGCAATCTGTGAATCCGCGCCACAACCGCGACCCGTGACGTGACCCGCCCGTCATGGGAGATCACCAGAGCCGCATCCCGGCGCCGGGCGAACTGGACCGATTCCCAGCACGACCGCCACGAACCCAAGGCGGGCCGCGTAATCTTGCGCTCGAGCCAGTTCCGCGGGTTGCCACCGTAAAACTCCCAGCGGATCTGGTCGAAAATCGGGGCGAACCATTGCCACGAGGGAGCGATGCCGAGCATCGTGCAGACGATCAACGGCTGATCTGCTTTGGCCCGGGAAGGATTGGCTGGTTGTTCATTGTGCAAGTTGCTCATGCGACGCGGTGTCCGGACACCTCGGTGTCGGATTCACAAGCGAAATAGCGGGCCAAACGACAGGATGCGGGGCACTGATCTTGATCGCGGCGGGAACGGGAACGAGTCCGGCAGCTCATCACGGGGATGATACCACGATTTCGGGGACGGTCCAGTGGCGCGACGCCTGGGTGGCTACCGGCACCCAGACAGAACGTCCCGACTGGCCCACGCCGGTCAGGTCCTGAGGTTCCTTCACCCGTGATACCTTCCAGACGCCAGAAAATACGGTCGTTGGTCTGAGGCGGAGCCTCGTCCGTGTTCCCCTGGCGTTTTCCGGCCTTCAGGAGTGATCGGATTGTCCCGGAGCGATGTTGGTGGCTGCGGCCTCCTGGATTCGGTTCACCGGACTGGTATCGTGCTGGTCTGCGTCTGCTGGCAGGACAGGGGCCAGCGCGCGCTTGAGAACGGCGGTGAGACCGTAATGGCGATCATAGAAAGGGGCACGCAGGTCCGGACAGGCCCGACAGAGCCGAGCGTACAGTTCGGCATCGGTGGCGAGCTTCAAAACGGCTTCGTGGTGGCTGTCGACGTCATCGGTCCTGGCCGCGACACAAGCAGGACGAAGCACTTCGAGAGCGGGGACCACGGGGTTGGTGATCAGGGGCCGACCGGCCAGGATTGCCTCGACGGCCGTCATCGCCAGCCCCTCGATAAAGTCGCTCCGCGTGGGAACGATCGCTGCGTGGCATCTCGCGTAAACCCCGACCAGGTCCTCGAGCGAGGTCCAGCCCCGAAGCTGAAAGGTCCGCTCCAGGCCCAGTTCCCGACAGCGCGACTTCAACTCGTCGAAGTGCGGGCCCCGGCCGCAGATCTCCCAGCGGATCAACCCCGGATGACTCTCCTCGATCCGTCGTGCAATCTCCAGAATGTCGAAGACTCCCTTGGAGCGGTTCACTCTGCCGATGAACATGATCTGAAAGGGACGCTGGTCGTGCGGAGGTGGCTGCGGTATCTGCGCGAAGTACTCCGGTTCGAACTGGGCCCGCGCCTGAAAGATGGGAGGGTGATGCCCCTTCGTGAGCTGGTCAACTTGCCGCTCGCACTCCGG
>JAFAHT010000584.1 GCA_019237095.1 Planctomycetaceae bacterium | reverse complement strand
GTGGACCTTGATCTTTGTCCGCTTGTCGCCGGTCGTCTTGTCGGTCCACTCGTCCATCTTGAGGGAGCCCTCGACGTGGATCGCGCTCCCCTTCTTCAGGTACTGGCAGCAATTCTCGGCCTGGCGGTCCCAGACGGTCACGTCGATATAGAGCGTCTCCTTCTGCGGCTCGCCGTCGCGGTTGGTCCAGGTCCGGCTGGTCGCGAGGCGGAGCTCGGCCACGGCCGTGCCCATGGGCGTCCGGCGTAGCTCGGGGTCGAACGTCAGTCGCCCCATGAGAAACACTTTGTTCAGGTCGGCCATCGACTGGTCCCTCCCCAAGGCCCACGAGCAGCCGGTCCACCGCGTTCGCGTCCCGCGCGTAAACGGCTGTAGACAAAAAACCCCATTAAGGTGAACAAAACGAGCTGAAAGTCACGACACACCGTACCAACTTCCTACCGATTTCTCGGCCCTGATGCACCCTAAATGTACCAACTTTCTACCGATTCGCGGCTCGGTATTTCGCTTCGAGAGCAGCGGAAACGCGCCCGGTGGACCCAAGCCGAACTCGCGAGACACACCGGTCTCACGGCGAAGACGGTGGGGTTGCTCAAGCGCGGGAGCGGCAACCTCGGCTCCTGGGATGCGACGCTGGAGGCCCTCGGATTGGAATTGGGGGTAGACCCAACAGTCGTGTCACAGGCCGCCATTTGGCGGTCGCCCGCGCCACTTTTGACATTTCGCCTGTCGGATGGCCCAGGAGAGTCGGCCAAAGCTCCCTAAATCTCCCGCGGCAACCCTTGCGACTCTTTACCAAAAACGCATTATGTAAAGAGTTTCTCATGCCTGAAAACCAAGCAATTTCAGTCAAATTCAGAATATTTGGTCTAAATGGCGGCTCGTAACACGACCGTTGGGTCTACCCCTAGGAGCCGCGTTCCTTTCCGGGACGTGCGGCCTCGATAACTCCTCACGGCTTGACGATGCGAGCGCCTACATTGCCGGGTGGCTCAAGGCACTCCGGGACGATAAGAAGCTGCTCCTTCAGGCGGCAAGTGCCGCACAGAAGGCGGCCGATTTCATCCTGGGCAGAGCCGAGGAGCGGGAGGAGGAAGGGCGGGCCGCCGCGTGAGGCCAGAGGCGGGGCCGCGCGGCCCCGCCCACAAAATTTTGCGGGCCGCGGTTGGGCCGCGGCCCGCTTGGGGTCACCTCACGAAGCTAAGGCTGGTGGACGAGGTGGAGGCGAAAACTCGGCGTGCCCCAAATTGCCGTTTCTGTTCCGTTGCTGATACTGTTGGCGAATTCCCGTGGACGGTGAGGGGTCGGAGCCTGGGCGAGATAAGGGCCCTTGCGAGGGGGGATTCCCAGGTCCCCGACGACCGAGACGAACTCGCCAAGGGACCGCCCGGTGGACCCTACGACTTCGCAGGGTCGCTCGGACGACGATCCAGGCCGACCACGCGCGCTCAATTCACGCGCTGCCAGGTCTGCCGGAGCAGCAGCGTCGGGGCGGGGTCGCCGTGGAACTGCCAATTCCACGACTCGCTGCCGAGCTGGCACCGGAACATCCGGGCCGTGGCGACCGGGTGGCGGACGGCCACCGGCAACGCCCGGAGCCAGACCCCCAGCCCGCGCACGGAGCGCAACCGCCGTCGAACGCCGGCCAGCCATGCCTCCGAGGTGAGCCGGTAATCCTCCGTCCCGTCCTCTTCGTGCACCAGGGTGAAGTACCCCTGCGCACACGCCTCCAGTTGCCCCCGGACCGGATACCACCCGCCGAACGCCTGGGTCAGTCGCGCGAAGTGGAACTGACCCGACCCCCAGGGGAAGTCGGACGGTGGCCTCAGCCAGTCGTTCGGGTCGGGGCGGCGAGGGACATGGATCACCGTCGTGACGAACCGCCCGGCCTGGGAGCAGGGATCGAGCAGCCGATGGACCGTCGCGAACATGTGGCGGTAGATCCGGTCGTCGCGGCCGGCCGTGGCATCGGCCGGCTGCACGAAGTGCTCGATCGACCCGTTGGCGATCACGGCATCGAACCGCTCGTCCCACTCACGGCCCAGGTGCTTGTAGTCCTGCAGCTCCACCTCCAGTCCGGCACGTCGCCCGCGGGTGACCTGCTCCGGGGAGACGGTGATCCCCCACGCGCGCGCCCCCCGGGCCGCGGCCGCTTTGAGGATCCGCCCGTATCCGCATCCGATGTCGAGCACTCGGGAGCCCGGCCCGCACCCCGCTCGGTCGAGGAGCACCTGGGCCTGTCGGGCTTGGGTGGCTTCGTACGGCCGGTGTGGGTCCCCTTCGAACATGCCGTCCGTGAGGTCGTCGAACCCGCACGCGGGCATGAAGTAGTCGAGCACCGAGTAGCACGCGACCACCCGCGGGGCGGTCAGCCCCCGTCCCGAGCGTCGAGCCTCCGGGACGACCCGATGTGGTCGGGGCTCGGCGGGCCGGGTCGGAGGATTATTGATTGTCATGGCAACGCCTCTCCGGTCACTCTCGGGGACGGGTGGGGCTGAGCTGCAGGGATACGGGTGCACCTCAGGGCGGATGGTGTCATGGCGTAATTCCTTCCAGTATAGCCGTTTACCGCTCTGCCGTGAATTCGCCAACAGTATCCGTTGCTACTCGCACCCCTGGATCGCTAAGGCGCGACGCCCGTGGGTGTCGAGCCGGGAGGGCGGCAAGTATAATCTCGGAAGGTTGGGGCCACTGTCGCCGTTGGCTTGCCAGGGAGGTTGCCGAGTATGGCAGATCAAAATCCCCTCGACCCGCTGGCCGCTCGCTTGGATCAGATTATTGACTCCTTTCGAGAGGCGGCGCTCGAAGATGAACTCGTCACGATTCCGGTGACGGTCGTGACACGGCCCGGACACCGCCCGACATGGTATGATGGACCCGCCTCGGTGACGGCGCCCACACCACCCTGACCGCGGGTCCGGAGCCACCCGACCATGCCGCGCGACCCCCATATGGTCTCCATCCAATACTGTTCGGCCCGAGTTTTGCTGTAGCGAGTTTGTCATTGCAATTATTGAGCACGAGTGCTGCCGACATGGGCAGCAAATGGGTGCGCTGAGAGGACGGCCAATCGGGTGACCTCGGCCACATCGGAGCCATGGCCGCCATGTGGGAGCCAGGAGTTATTATGGCTGCGCGCAGCACGAAACACCATGACAGGTTCAACAGCG
>JAFAHT010000329.1 GCA_019237095.1 Planctomycetaceae bacterium | reverse complement strand
CAAACGACTCGGGCCCAGGGGCCTGGGCCAAGGCCGGGGTCGGCGCGTTCCGACCGGCCAGCACCACGGCCATGAGGACGAGAACGCTCGGAACCGGAACCGTGCCGGCACGCCCGCGCTGCATTCCGCACCCGTTCGGGAGCGCCTCATAGCAACGATCGAGAAGGGACACGGGGCTTTGCCACATGGATCAATTCCGATCTTCTTGAGACCTGGAGTTCACGGGAAATTACCCGGTTTTCCATGATGCTGGCGGCTGTATGAGTGCAAGGGGTTGCCTAGTTGGATTCGACGTGACTCCGTTCGGTTCACATACCGATTTCCTGGCTGACGAGATCCTCATAGGTCTCACGACGGCGAACCAGCCGCGACTGGCGGAGGGCGACGAGGACTTCCGCAGCGCGGGGGCGGGTGTTGTAGTTGGAGGCCATGACCATGCCGTAAGCCCCGGCGGAGAAGATGGCGATCAGGTCGCCACGGTCAAGCTGGGGCAAAAAGCGGTCCTTGGCCAGGAAGTCACCGCTCTCGCAGACGGGGCCCACGACGTCCCAGGGTTCGGTGCCGGGGATCGCGGCCTCGAAGTCGTCGGGCGGCGCGGGCAAGCCGGGGGTGGCGACCACCGGCCAGATCCGATGGAACGACTCGTAAAGTGCCGGCCGGATCAAATCGTTCATGGCGGCGTCCTGGATCAGGAACCGCTTGTCTCCCGACTGCTTGGTATATAACACACGGCTGACCAGGATGCCCGCGTTCCCCGCGATTACTCGCCCCGGCTCGATCGCCAGACGACACCCCACGGCCTTTACGCCCGGCAGAATCGCCGCGGCAAATTCTGCGATCGAGCGGGCTTCGCTTTTCTTGTAAGCGATGCCGAAGCCCCCGCCCATGTTGTACCACTCGATCGGATGACCCATTCTCCGTAACCGGCCGATCACCTCGACCCCTTTGGCCACCGCGCCGGCGTAGGGCTCGGTCGTGGTAATCTGCGAGCCAATGTGCATGTGCATGCCGATCATCCGGACGCTGCTCATCGTGAGGGCGGCTTCCGCGACCCGGAGCGACCGCTCGATGTCCATGCCAAACTTCGACTCCTTCTTGCCTGTGGAGGTGTAGCGGTGCGTCCGGGGATCAACATCAGGGTTGACGCGCAGAGCGATGGGCGCGACGCGGTTCATCGCGGCGGCGACCCGGGCGATGGCCTCGAGCTCGCCCTCGCTCTCGACATTGAACATCAGGACGCCCGCTTCCAGCCCCGCGACAATCTCGTCGTCTGTCTTGCCCACACCCGCGAAGACGATCCGCTCCGGGTCGCCTCCCGCCAGTTTCACCCGATGGAGCTCGCCCCCCGAGACGACGTCAAAGCCGCTGCCGTGCTCGGCCATCACCTTCAAGATGCCCAGGTTCGAATTGGCTTTCACCGAGTAACAGACCAGCGGATCGACGTCCGCGAACGCCGAGCGAAGTGAATTCAAGGTCTCGAGTATGGCACTCTGACTGTAAACGTAGAGCGGCGTGCCAAACCGAGCGGCCAGCTCGGCCACCGGGACGTCTTCGCAATAAAGCTGCCGGTCGCGGTACTGAAAGGGTTCCATGAGATCTCGGGGTTGGATGGTCTTCGCTTCGGTCGGATGGTGATAAAGAGCAAGCAATCAAGAAGGCCCAGGGATCAGGGCTCACGGCAAGATTTCGCGGACGGCAAAGCGGGCGATTTCACGGCCGTCGAGCACAAGAGCGACTTCATCGTCCTGGCCGAGGATCTGCGCGAGCCCGTAGTACGCAGTCTCAGCTTGCCCGGCCGGTTCGGAGTGGATTTCCAGCCGTCGTCGACCGAGGTCCACAATCCAGTAGATCGGCACGCGTGCCCCGGCGTAGGTAACCCATTTGATAAAACGGTCATAGGTGTAGCTTGTGCCGGCAACTTCGATGATCAATGCGGCATCGGCCGGGGTACGCCTTCGATCCGTATAGTCACGTGGGTTTCCCCGCACGATCATGACATCCGGTTCGGGTTCACCGTGCCGATCTTCGATCGTGACCGGGTTGCCCATCGAGATGCAGTATCCCGATCCGCGGGGTAGCAGGTGATGGAGCAGTTCTTCCAGCAGGTCTGTCGCCAGGATGTGTGGAGGGTTTTTTGTCATTTTGTCGATGAGCACTCCCTCGAGAAGCTCGAGTCGAGGCTCCGGCCCGAAGACGCCCGCCTTGGCCATGCGGTGATATTCCTCAACCGTGATCCGGTGGCGGAAGTTGAGTAGAGAACCAGAAGATTCTTGCTGGACGGGACTTGAGGTCTCAATCACGGGAACCGGCTGCGTCACTGTGGCCATGCGGATTCTCCTGGGTGGGGTTACAGTCCGAGCTTGTTCTTCCACCGTTGCAACTGCGTTTTGACTTGCTCAGGCGCCGTCGAGCCGTACGACTGGAACGCTTGGACCGCGTTGGCAACGCCCAGTCGCTCCCGGGTCCCCGGGCCAAGCGAGGGGTGGGCGGCAAGGAGATCCGCATCGCTGAGGTCGGCCAATCGCTTCAACCCCCGGCTCTCGCACTGGCTCACCAGCCGGCCGATCACAGCGTGTGCTGTGCGTTGCGGAACCTCCTGCTGGATCAAGAATTCCATCAATGTGGTGGCGTCCAGGAAGCCCTCGTCGAGGCGCTCGGCAATGCGATCGGCGCGGAGGCTTGCGCCCGCGACGACAACGGCGGCCAGATCAAGGCAGGCCTCGACGGTATCGAAGGCGTCAAAGACAGGCTCCTTGTCTTCTTGCAGGTCGCGGTTGTAGGCCAGTGGCAATCCCTTGACCAGAATCATGAGGGTCGTGAGCGCGCCGATGACGCGTGCCGCCCGTCCCCGGATCAGTTCCAGGACGTCCGGGTTCTTCTTCTGCGGCATGATGCTGCTGCCGGTGCAAATCGCATCCGGCAGTGCCAGGAAGCCAAACTCCTGTGTGCTCCAGAGAATCCACTCCTCGGCCCAGCCAGCCAGATGCTCGGCGATCAAGGCGAGAACGAAGACCGCCTCGAGCGCAAAATCGCGGTCGCTGGAAACATCCAGACTATTGGCCCCCACCGTCTCGAACCCCAGCTCGTGGGCCACGAAATCGCGGTCGATCGGAAGGCTGGTGCCAGCCAGGGCAGCCACTCCTAAAGGTAGAACATTCATTCGCTTGCAGCAATCGGCCAGACGGCTTCGATCGCGCTCGAGCTTCTCCAGGTGCGCCAGAAAATAGTGCGCGGCCAGCACAGGTTGAGCGCGCTGTAAGTGAGTGTAACCGGGAATGATCAGCCCACGGTGCCGCTCCGCCGCGGCGCAGAGAGCACGCTGTAAATCAATAAGCCTCGCGTCGATCCGGTCCAGCGCGTCACGGACCCAGAGTTTGAGATCGGTGGCGACCTGGTCGTTGCGGCTTCGCGCCGTGTGCAATTTGCGGCCGACGTCCCCCAGCTTCTCGATCAATGCCGCTTCGATATGCATGTGGACATCTTCGCGCTCAAGAACAAACGAAAAGTCCTCTCTTTCAATTTCAGCCTGGATTTCCGACAATCCGAGCACAATTTGCTGGCATTCCTCGGGGGTGAGCAGACCGACCCGTGAGAGCATCCGCGCGTGCGCGGCGGACCCTTGGATGTCGTGCTTGAAAAGACGACGATCAAAGGAGATAGATTCCGTGAACTGTTCCACGCGGTGGTCAGTTCCGGCAGCGAAACGGCCACCCCACGCCTTTTGAACCACTCACGACTCTCCGGGTCTCTTGACACAGGCGATTGCGTAAGCTTTTAGCACTACTGACTAAGTTTAGGCATGTCTTCTGCGAGTGTCAATTCGTGTGAAGGCCATATCGATAATGGAGAGTCACTTTGGCGATACCGCCGGATGCAGTGAGTCGTCCACCGTGCAGCCCTCTCCTGTTGTCGCCGATCTTGCCCGAGTGATCTCCTGACGCTTCGAAGTGTTGGGTTACCATGGATAGAGTTTGCCGTTGTCGTCTGGTTCGCTTAGGATGCTCGTGTCGATAAAGCCTTTCTGGCAGGTGGCCCTGGCGAATTCAGGGTCCAACATGGCTTCTCCGATGAGCTTGCACGAGAGCATCCGTGATTCCAAGGAATTGAGGAGGTCATTGGTGGCTGAGCTTGAACCGGGTTTGAAATACGTGGATGGGGAGATCGAGGGAGTTGTGATTCGTGCTCTCAAATTCTTCCACGATCAACGGGGCTGGCTCATCGAGATCTTCCGGCACGACGAGCTGGAGAAGGATCGCTGGCCCACGATGATGTACGTCTCGTCCACCTTGCCTGGGGTGGCGCGGGGCCCCCATGAGCATGTTGACCAGACAGACGGCTTCGCGTTCATCGGCCCTTCGGATTTTCGGCTCTACCTGTGGGATTCCCGCCCGGACAGCAAGACCCGGGGGCATCGCACGATTATCACCGTGGGTGCCTCCAATCCGACTTCGGTCTGGGTTCCTCCTGGCGTCGTTCATGCTTATCGCAACGTGGGAGAAGTCCCCGGCCTGGTCTTCAACACACCCAATCGGCTTTATGCGGGATGGGGCAAGAAAGAGCCCGTCGATGAGATCCGGCACGAGGATGCCGATCCGCCCAGGTTTGTCCTGGATTGACGCCAGCGCCGGCCGGGAGCCACCCGAACCATCGGGCCGGAAAGCCGTTGCAAATCGGTTTCGATCACACTTTTGAGGCGGCCTGGCGATGGACCAAGAACCCATACGCGCCTTTCCCGATCCCTGGCACGACCCGGACTTCTCTCCCCGCCAGGTCGTGGGGCGTAAGTCCGAGCGTGGTTCGACCTCGGGCGGCTCCTGGAACGATCAGGGGGGAAGACAGCGGTCCTGGCGGTTTCGGGTGCGGATCTGGGTTGTTTCGCTAGTCCTGCTCGCCATCTGGCTGGGGCTTCTTCTCGACCCGATGGTCGGCCCGTTGATACTTGGTATTCTGATGGCCTTCGGGCTGACGCTGGCCCTGATTGTGGGGACGATGGGGTTAGGGATCATGGGCTCGGCCTGTTCGCGGCCGGCGATCACATCATTGCCTGGCTGTGCCAGGGCAGCCGGTGGCCCGAGCACTGACGATAGAGCCGGATTCCGGTGCCAGGCTGAATGGCGGCTAGAGCCGCCCCGGAATCCGGTCGCTGCATCTGGTCATGGGCCGCCACTCAGGGCTTGGCCACGCCGATGACACCGACGGCGACACGTCCGCCGGCGTTGCCGGCCGGCTGCGTCTTGAAGTCGTCGGCTTTCTCGTGAACGACCACGCCACGGCCGATGATCGACGTGGGGCCGTAGAAGCTCAGGCTAGGATCATCGAGATCGACGGTGGCTTTGCCGTTCGCGTTGGCCGTGATGTTGCCCAGATCACCAATATGGCGCTTGGGCGTGTCGATCCCAGCATGCATTTCGTGGGTCGGGTTGTAATGGCCACCCGCTGCCAAGCCGTCCTCCGACCAGACGCCGAACTCGTGGATGTGGAAGCCGTGATCGCCGGGAGCCAGGCCGGAAATTTCGCCATGGACGTGCATTGTTCCGTCGGTCTGCGTAAAGGTGACGCGCCCCTGCACCTTGCTCGCCTTGGTGTGCAAGAGGTCCGCGACGGCCTTGCTGATCGGTGCGGCCTTGGTATGCTCCTTCTTTTCTTCTTGGCGGGCGACCGCGGGACTGCGGAGGCCCGAGAGGGCGATGCAGACCAGGGAACCGACCGCCAGCGCGGTTGCGCCTTTCTTGATCGACATGTCATTTCTCCCCCAGGTTGATGGCGTCTTGATTGTCTGCGCATCGCACGTGCGAGGCTGGTTGCCAAGCTATCTTTCCCCGCCTTTCCTCTCAAGGGGCTTCCTCGCACTCAGCGGCAAGGTTCACGGAAAACGGCCTGAAAACGCCCGAGGATTGGCCGAGATTGATTCTTTTTCATGGAACTTTCGGGCCCTGCCGACCTGATTCCTTGCTCATGGACAGGGGCTCAGTAGTCGGGGATAATGGCATCGTCCGTCGCCGTCACGGTCGCTGAGGCGGTTCTTCACCCCTGGACGAGCTGCGAGCGTGGTTTGGCTGTGCTGGCCCGAGAATGATGAGGAACCATCGATGACCGAAGAACCGAACCTCTCCCCGCTCGATCTGCTGGTTCTGACGCGGCTTCTCCCCGTCGGTGAGAAAGGGGACAAACCCGAGAAGATCCAGAAGGATCTCGGACCCTTGTTGGAGCACCGCTGGTCAGGAAGCGCTTTGACCGCGGTTGTGGACCGGGCTCTTGTCAAGCTGACGGCCCAGGGGCTCGTCACGCGACTGCCCACCAGGCGAAAGAACAACGTACCATCCGTCGCATTGACCCCCGAGGGCCGGCAGGCTGCGCTCAAGTTTCTGAAGGTGAGCGAGTTACCCGCCAAGATCACCTGGGGCACCCTCAAGAAGTCTCTGCTGCTGGCTCGGTCGTTGGGGCTGACCGCGCCCGGCCCGGCCTTCTCCAAAGCCGGGGGATTCCAGGCCGTCCTGCTCCGGCAAAAGTACCACCTGCCCCTGGGCGAGTACCCCGATCTCAAGGAGGTGAAGACCGAGCTGACGAGAAAGCTCCTCAACATGGGTCCGAAAGAAGTGATCACCGTCGCGGCCATCAAGACTGAGCTGACCCGCAAGTTTCTGAACCTGCGTCCGAAAGAGAAGATCACCATCGACACGATCCAGTCGGCCCTGCTCGGAGGCGAGCTGGGCGAGCATCGGCCGGCCGATCCGAAGAAAACCCTCGATCGCCTGATCTCCAAGCAGGTGGGCGCCCGGCGCGAGTGTGACGCGGAATGGCGCGATGCCGTGCTTCGGCACTGGGTCGACGAGTCGATCGATGGGCAAGCTTCACAGCCTCCGGCCCCGCCGCATCCGGCCCCTCCGTCTCCGCCCTTCGATCTCGCGGCCTTCGCCCGGAAGGTCAAGGCCGCAGCCGAAGCGTGCACGTCCGGACGCTTCGGCGACGACAAGGTCTTCATCAGCCATGTCTGGAATTCGCTCAAGAATGATACAGACTTCTCCATCAGGGACCTCGCCGCGTTCAAGCAGCACCTCGGCGAATCCAACAACGCCCGCTTGCTCGACCTCAGCCGGGCCGACCTCGTCCAGGCCATGGATCCCGACGACGTGCGGCTTTCGGAAGTCACCTACTACAACGCGACCTTCCACTTCATCCGGATTGGATCCGAAAGGCACTGACCTCCCATGAGCCCCGACACCTCGACGCCGACCTCCACCAATCCGCCGGCCGTTCAGAGCTCAGGTTCCCACGACGACCCGCGCGTGGCGGCATTCTGCTCCTCGCTTCATCCCGGCTTGTTCCATGCGGTCGCCTACGGCTCCGACATCTGGAGGCGCGATCCCTTCGACGTGCAGTCGATCCATCAGAGTGTGCGCGAGGCATTCGCGCAAACGGTCGATCGCGTGCGTGCATCGGGCCCCCTGCCGACAGGCCGAATCTTGCTGCTCCTGGGAGAATCGGGAAGCGGCAAGACACACCTGATGCGAGCCTTCCGCAACCAGGTCCACTCCTCCCGCCGCGGCTATTGCGGCTACTTGCAGATGACCGCGTTCACCGACCAGTACGGACGCTACGTCCTGAACAACCTGATCGAATCGCTGGATAAGCCCTACTTCGAGCCTGACTCCCCCGAAACAGGCCTGATGCGGCTGTCGACGGCACTCGCCCGGTCCATCAGCTCCGACGCCTCCAGCCGGGTCGCGCTCGAGCAGCTTCGCGAGCAGGAACTGGATCAGAAGTCGCTCGACGACATCGTCAGGGACCTGGCCGATCGGATCATCCTCGAGGAGCGATACCAGAATATCGACGTTTTCCTGATCCAGGCCCTGCTCTATCTTCAGTACGACGATCCCCGGATCAAGGCCCGGGTGCTGAAGTACCTCCGGTGCGAGGACCTGACGCCCCACGATCGCCAGCTTCTGGGCGGCATCGTTCCTTGCACCTATCCCGGCGCGCCGCACTGGGTCATTCAGCGGCTGGGGGAGCTGATGTGGGCGCTCGAGGGTATTCCCCTGATCCTCTGTGTCGATCAGCTCGAGGACCTATTCGACATGGAGAACGCCCCGGTTCGGTTCCGTCGCTCGCTGGCGACTCTTGGCGACATCGTCAGCAGGCTTCCTTCCTGCATCGTGGTCATCTCGTGCCTGCAAGACTATTACGAGAAGTTGAAAGACATTCTCACCAAACCGATCCAAGATCGAGTCCAGGGCAGCCGGGGACCGATCACCCTGAGAAGCCTCCGCGAGTCTGACGAGGTCGTCCAGATCATCACCGAAAGGTTGAAATATCTCTATCAATCAGCCAATGTTCCTTACCAGGCCGATGAGCCGACTTACCCGTTACCCGAGGCTTTGATCCGCCGGCTCGCGGGTATGAGAACGCGGGATGTGCTCAATGCCTGTCAGGACTATCGTGATCGGTGCGTCGCGCAAGGGAGACTGCTTGCCTACCCTTTTGACGATGGTCCGAAATCGCAGGCACCGCCTGATTACCTCATCGAGCAGGCCTGGAACGAGCATCGCGCGACTGTCTCGCCCGTGGTTCCGACCGAAGAGACCGAGCTGGCTCGAGTCCTCTGCAGCGCCATTGGCGGCTGCACCGGCGAACTCGAGACGGGCCATGAAATCTCGGCCGAGACCAACGGCCGCTTCGTGCCGGTCGAGATCCATGATCGGGACAACGGCGTGGAGCGGATCTTGATTGGGGTCTGCAACAAGGCGGCGCAAGGAGGCTGGCTGGGCAAGCAGATCGAGGAGCTGAAGAAGCGCGCGGGAGAGCTCACGGTGGTCGTGGCTCGATCGACGGCTTATCCGATCACTTCCAAAGCGGCCGTCACCAAGCTGCTCGATGAGTTGGTCGCCAGCGGCGGCCGGAAGGTGGTCGTCGAAGACTCCGACTGGCGAGCCATGCTGGCCTTCGAGAGCTTCCGAGCAAAGCAGGGCACAGCCGGAGCGTTCGAACAATGGCAGAGGCAGGCACGTCCCCTCACCAGCCTGAACTCGCTGCGGGAAATCCTCGATCTGGACCGCCTGACGCGCGGATCGTCGCCTGTCGATCCGCGCACCAAGGTGAACTCCGAGGCCAACGGTCAACCGACGGATCACCACAGGGCGACGGGATCCGACGTTCAGACTGTTATTCCTTGTCCTATCAGACTGTCGGCCTCGCGGCCGTCGATTTCGATCATTGTGGGCAAGACCTCCGGTCGCCTTGCCGAGGACGTCTCGATGACGGACGGAGAATTGACGAAGCATGCAGCGTTCATCGGAGTTTCGGGCAGCGGCAAGACGACGGTCGCCCTGAACGTCGCCGAGCAGCTTCTGGTGCAAGGGATCCCGGCGATCCTGGTCGATCGCAAGGGGGATCTGTGCGTTTATGCCCGCCCGGGGATGGGCCTGCGCGATGGGCTCGACGGCGAGCTGGCGAAGCGGGCCGAGCAGCTCCGCCGCCATGTGGATGTCGCCCTTTATACGCCAAGGCGCCCCGATGGCCGTCCACTGTCGATCGCGGCGGCTCCCGCTGGTCTGGGAGCGCTTCCACCCATCGATCGCTCTCAAGCGGCGCGGTTCTCGGCCGCGGCACTGGCCGGGATGATGAACTACGGCAAGAAGCAGCAATCACTGCTGGCAATTCTCTCCCAGGCCGTCGAGCTGATCGGTCAGCAGGCGCCTCAAGACTCCGTGTCGATCGAATCACTCGTGACCTTCATCGACGAGCAGGACCCCAGCCTGGTCGATGGGGTCGGCCGGCTCGATGTCAAGCTCTTCGACAAGCTGGTCCAGGACCTGGAGACGCTTCGGCTCAATCACGGTGATTTGCTGGCGGCCCGGGGCGAGCCACTCGAGATCGAGGCCCTGTTCGGCCTCGGCCGCCACGCAAAACCTGGAAAGACGCGTCTGAGCATCATCAGCACCAAGTTCCTGGGAAGCAGCCAGGACGTGCAGTTCTGGATTGCACAATTCGTTATGGAAGTCGGGCGCTGGATCAGTCGAGCTCCGGCCCCGGATGGAACGCTTCAGGCCGTCCTGATGTTCGATGAGGCCGACCTTTACCTCCCCGCGGTGCGGCAGCCCGCAAGCAAGGAACCGATGGAGCACCTGTTGCGCCGGGCGCGGTCCGCCGGGCTGGGTCTGCTGCTGGCGACCCAGAGTCCTGGCGATTTCGACTACCGTTGCCGCGATAACATCCGCACCTGGTTCGTCGGCCAGGTCAAGGAGACGAACTCGCTGACCAAGATGAAGCCGATGCTCAGCGAGTGCCGTGTTGACGTCGCGGCCCGACTCCCAGGTCAAACGACCGGTCAGTTCCACCTGATTCGCGATGGCGTGGTCACGAGTCTCATGGCCGACCCGACCGCCGTCGATCCTCGACAGATCCCCGAGGACGAGATCTTGAGTCTGGCCCGGCGCACATTGCAGCCTTGAGTGTGGTTCTGCTATTTCGCGAACTCCGCGTGCGGGTGAGTTGTGTAGAAGTGCAGGCCGTGACGTGGATCGAAGAACCGGTACAAGGGGACCGCGCCGGGCGCCGGGGCGGAATTGACGAAGAAGGTGACTCCTGCCGGCCGGTAGCCCGTGCGCAGAACGCCCTCCCCGTCGGCTGCGATCGTGTAGAGGTGATCTTTCCGACTGTGCCAGCCATACAGCGGGACAGCACCAGGAACCGCGTGGTCGAAGACGTAACAGGCGATGCCCTCGTTGACCAGGTTCGGTCGGTCTGGCCCGCCCGGGCTGAGAGTGTACTCGTGAGAGCCGACCCGGCGATCGAACCAGCGGTAGAGCGGAACGGTTCCAGGCTGAGGCGTGGAGAATACATAGCCCACGATGCCCTCGGACTTGAAACGCGTCAGGTCGAAACGAAGGATGACCTGGTCAGCGGTGTAGTCAATTCCGCAGAAAGCCCCGTATTGCTTGAAGACGGCTGAACGCTTGACGACCTCGGAATTGAGCTTCCGGCTCAGCAGCGACGCGCGCCCGTCGGCGAGCTGGGTGACCATGTCGTCGAAGAACTTACCCAGGAGTTTGGCCAGCAACCCGGCAATTCCTTCCAGCTCGGCTTTCTTGACCTCCTCGACCTCGACCCGGAACCGGGGCAGCGCGTCGGGGCCGGCCTCGATATTCACCCCGGCCGTGATCTCGAACCGGAACTTGCGCAAGCCTCGGGTGTGGTCTTCAGCCCGGCTGATCCGCTCCGAAACCGGCCCGGTAATGGGCGGCCGGAACTGTCCCTCGACCTGGCAGGCGGCCAGGAACCTCCGGCGCCTGGGATCGATGGCCAAAAGCCGGTACGAGTGAACCGTGCCCCGATATTGCCCTTTCTTCTCGAACGGGCTGGGGGGAAGCTTCTCGACGATGCCAGCCAGGAAGTCCTTGTCGAGCCTCACCTCGGTCACGGCCCAGGCGCGAAGTCCCGCCAGGTGGAACAAGAATAGGCAAGCAGCTACGCGCAGAAACGGATCTCGTCGATGCATTCCTGCCACCTTTCTCATCGACTGGCTGGACGAGCCAGTAAGAGAAGGACTGTGCGCGACGGGTCTATCGATGAATGAGTGAGCGAGCGAGTGACAGCGCGATAGGTTCGGGGATTCCAGGCAGTTTCTTATCAGCAGGCAGTGGATCTGACCAGAGGAATCGGCCGCCGGCAAGCAGATCACCGCGGCCGCGCTGGACGGGCGGTGTCGATGAGCCGGCGATCGCCGACGATGTGCGTCTCGAGCCGGCGTCCGGTTCTGACGAACGCCTACGGGGCCGAAAGAGAAAACGGCCAGATCAGGGGGATGAGAATGACGGCAGCAATCATCATGAGCAGGTTGAGAGGCACTCCGACGCGGACGAAGTCGGTGAAACGATAGCCGCCGGGGCCAAAGACCATCATGTGGGTCTGATAACCCACCGGCGAGGCGAAGGCATAGGAGGCGGCCAGGGTCACGGCCATGATGAAGGGGCGCTCGTTGACACCCAGCAGTCGTGCGGATTCGAGGCAGAAGGGGAAAGCCAGGACGGCGGCCGCGTTGTTACTGATCAGCTCGTTGAGCACCATGGTGCCGAAGTAAATGGCCGCCATGGTTGCTGTCGGGCCCCAGGGTCTCGTGAGCACCACGAGCTGCCCGGCGAAGAGCTTGGCCACGCCCGAGACTTCCAGGGCCTTGCCCACGCCGAACGAGGCCCCGATTGCCAAGAGCACGGACCAGTCGACCGACTTCCGTGCGTCGGCGGTCGAGATGCACCGGCAGGCAATCATCCCTCCGGCCGCGAGAAAGGCTGCCAGCATGATATCAACTTTGCCACTGACAAACGCCGTGATCATCGCCAGGAAGATGATCACGGCGGGCCAGGCGCGGTCATACCGTACTGGCCGCGAGTCCTCGACATCGCTGATCAGGTAAAAGTCTGGGTTATTGCGGTACGCCCGCGTGAAGTCGGGGCCGACCTGGAGTAGCAGCGTGTCGCCGGCGTGCAGCTCAATGTCGCCCACCTTGTTGGTAAGGCGTGCCCCGTTGCGATGAACGGCCACGACGGCCGCGTCGTACATCGCCCGGAAGTCGGTCTGGCGCACAGTCCGGCCCAAAAGCGGCGAGGAGGGGCTGATCACGGCCTCGCAAAGCGTTCGCCCGCGTTGTTTCACGGGCGACACCTCGTAACGAGCATCGGCCGCCGGAATCAGGCCGGGGATCTTCTCGAGATCGACGATCGTGGCGACGATCCCCGTGAAGACCAGCCGGTCGTTCGCACGGATGATCTCCTCGGGGCCGACCGGTCCCGTGGCCACGCCGTCGCGGTCGATCTCGATCAAGAAGAGCCCAGGCAGGTGCCGCAGCCCGGCCTTGCCGATGGTCTTGCCCACCAGCCGGCAGCCTGGCTGAACGTGCATCTCCACCAGGTATTCCCGACGCGACTCCTCGAGCTGCTCGATCAATTCTTTGCGGTCGGGCAGGAGACGCCGTCCCAGGGTCAGAAGATAGGTCGCCCCCAGCAGCGCACAGGGGAAGCCGACATATCCGATCTCGAACATGCTCATCGGCCTGAGCCTGGACTTGATCAACAGTCCTTGGACGACCAGGTTGGTGCTGGTGCCGATCAGGGAGCAAGTGCCTCCGAGAATGGAGAGGAACGACAGCGGCATCAAGAGCCGAGACGGGGAGATTCTCCGCTTGCGGCACCAGGCGATCAGCACTGGCACAAGCAGCGCAACCTTAGGTGTATTGTTCAGTACCATGGCCGAGGGAATCAGCACGGCCGCCATGGAAAAGAGGGCCTTTCCCTCCGTCCCGACGTGGCCGAGGAACCGCTCGCCAACAAACTCCATCACTCCGGTCTCGCGCAGGGCCGCGGCAACCACGTACAGGGCCGCGACGGTAAGCATTCCCGAGTTGGCGAAGCCGCCGAAGGCGTCCTCCGGATGAATGATCCCGAGCGCGGCGAGCAGGACGACGGCTCCCACAAAAACCGCATCGGTCGGCAGGTCTCGAATCAGACCGAACAAGAGCGCGGCGAGGATCGCGAGCGTCGCGCACATCTCGAACGTCAGTCCAGATCCCATCGATACCCGTCTCCCCAGGAACCGTCAGTCGTCAGCAACGTCGCGGTTGACTGATTTGGCCGGTCATGGCATCACCGGCGAGACTCCAGCCGGCTTGGTTTCGAATGCGGCGCGAACGGACATTCCGCCGCAGAGACGAACGCTCATCGCGAGCAGATCGTGGCGGACCCCAGAGTTCGCCGGCCTGCATGGGCCGGGTGAGTGCCAACTACTCTACCAGAACGGTGAAGATCGGTACCAGAACCGCGGAGATGGGCAGGGCCGTTTCATTCTCGCGGGAGGGAGAGGCTGGCATGCTGCAAAGTTGCGGTTGACGGATATTCTCTTTCCTATCGGATTTGTTACGCTGGTTCGGGCAGGGTCTCCTGACCGGCTCGTCATCCGCGACCACGGGGCTCCCTGCCGCCGACCCTTGGCGTGTCACCTGCATCCCACCGGTCGGCCGAACGGCGATTGTTCGTCAACCACTACCTCGGTGGATCGTCGGGGTCCACCGTCGATGTCGCGCGCCGAGCTGGGTGTCCATGGTCTGAACAGATGGACCGTAAAATGTTGAGATTTGTTGAGAAAACGCGGAGTTCAAGCAGCCGGAAACGGT
>JAFAHT010000142.1 GCA_019237095.1 Planctomycetaceae bacterium | reverse complement strand
CTGGACGAAGACCAGATCCGACGGTACATCCGAGACCAGGAGAAGCTCCAGCAAGATCAGAACCAAGGTGAGTTGAACTTCGAATAACCCAACGGCCCCTTCAAGGGGCCTTCCTCATACCACCGGCTCTGCCGGTGGTTGCTGATTCGACGACATCTTCGCCCATATGCGTCTGCATGGCAACGTCAAATGGAAACCTCTCGCTTTGGTGTGTCTGGCGATTTTTGGGGTCTGGAGTTCGCAGCCCGGGTTGGTTGAAGCGGCCAAGGATGCCATCACCACGGTCGCCAAGCTGTTCGGCAGCGATGCCGTGGCTGTAACTTCCTATCAGGCCCTGACCGCCGCTTTGGTCCGTCACACGCCCCAACTGCTCCCCGCCTTATGGGCGTGCGTGCAGAGTTTGATGCAACAGTCTGGCCAAGCCGCTTGGCGCGTGGGGAAGTGGCTGCCGTTGGCCGTCGATGGTTCCCGAATCAGCGTGCCGCGAACACAGCAAAATGAAGAGCGGTTCAATAAACCTAGGAAACCACGCGGCAAGAAGAAATCGCGCGCGAACAAACGCAGTCGGCATGCCCAGCGCAAGCGCCAAAAACAGCGTACGAAGAGTCACTATGATCCCCAAGCTGTGGGGCCGCAAATGTGGTTGACACTCCTCTGGCACATTGGCTTGCGGTTGCCTTGGTGCTGGAAGCTGGGGCCATCGTATTCCAGCGAGCGTGGCCACCTGGAGAAGCTGCTGGATGAGCTGCGATTCCTGGAATTCACGCTGTTTTGTGCCGATGCCGGCTTTGTGGGCTATGGTTTCTGGCGGTCGATCCTCGATCACGGCCATAGCTTCTTGATCCGCGTCGGCGGCAATGTTCGGTTGCTGAAAGGCTTGGGCGTGGTTCGGCAGCGGGGCGACATCGTCTACTGCTGGCCCGATGAGGCGATGAGGAAGAAGCAACCGCCTCTGGTGCTGCGTCTGCTCCGCTTCCACGATGGTCGCGGCGAGGTCAACCTGGTGACCAACATTCTCGATGACAAGGAATTGACCGTCGAGCAAGCCAGTCTCATTTACCGGGGTCGCTGGGGAATCGAGCTCCAGTTTCGTTCGCTCAAACAGACCTACGGCCGAGCCAAACTGCGCGCCCGCACTCCTGAGATCGCGGAGATCGAACTGCACTGGTCCTTGCTGGGGCTAACGATGCTGCAGTTGTTGGCCATGAAAGAACAGACGCGGGCGGGCGAACCCGCTGACAAGACCAGCATTGCTGCCGTGCTGCGCATCATTCGCTCGATGATCGCGGATCCATCGGAAACACGTCCGCCCGGTGCGTCGCTGCCGAGCCGGCTGCGGAACGCCACAACCGACTCGTACCAACGCCGCAGCAAGAAACAAAGTCGCAATTACCCCAGGCGAAAGAACGAGCCCTGGACCGGTCCGCCGATTATCCTAACGGCCACGAAAGAGCAGACGAAAAGGGCGCGCGAGATTTTGGCTGGTCGACGAGCAGCGTAAAATGCTTAACGGCGTTGGGTGCGGGGGGCGTATGGACCGCGAATTTCACATCGTCATCGAACGCGATTCGGGGGGCTACTACGTGGCCTCCGTGCCGGCACTGCCGGGCTGCCACACCCAGGCCCGGTCGCTGGATGAGCTCTCCGAGCGGATCAAGGAGGCGATCAGACTGTACCTGGAAGTTCATGCGACATCCGGACGGCCGGACGACGGTGGTTCCCATCCATGCGGGTGAGACGATCGGGCCGGGACTGATGGGCAAGATACTTCGCGATTGCGAACTTACCCGCGAGGAATTCGCTCTGCTGCTCTGAGCCTACGTGGAGTGAATGTTGGGTCGCAAGACGATGGATTTTCCTGCAAAGTTCGTGGCCTTGGCGAGTCGAATTGAGAAGAGGAAGAGCCGGATTCAACGGGTCTGATGGTCGTCGCGGCAAGGCCGGGCAAGAGAAACTGTCGATGGATTCCGGAAATTCCTCACAGCCCTAGTCAGTTGCGAACGATAACTAGACTACATGGACTGGTCGCCTTGATTGTGAAAGAGTCGCCGGAACGATCGGTCCTTTGTCGGTCACAGCGGTTCCGGCGCCAGAGGGTCGGAGGGCAGGAGAGCCTCCCGGCGCGTTCGCGCACGTCCCAAGGAGGGGGAAAGACAATGTTCCAACCTGCGCGGCACCGGAGCCCGAAGACCCCGCGCTGGGTTCGCGGCCTGCTAACGTGTACTTTTTTGGCCGTAATCTCCACGACGCATCTCGGCTGTGGTCTCGATTATGTTGTCCGCAATATCTCGCCCCTGCATCCCACGGGGTGGTCCTTCGCCTGGCCGATCCTGCCGTCACAGTCGCAGCGGCTCGAGGAAGACATCAAGCGTGAGGAGCGGGACAAGGTGCCGATCCTCGACCCCATCCCGGCCGACGGACTGGGCGCGGCCTGCCTCGATCCGCCGAACGAGGAAGAAGTGTGGAACAAGGTGCCCAAGTTCAAGAACGGGGCCTACTTCTTCTACGAGACCCAGCGGAACAACGTCCGGATCCTGATCGAAAAGATCGGTGAGAAGGTCGATCCGTGCAAAATCTATCCGCTGGCCGGTCCCTGCCAGCTCGTGCACTGCCACTACAAGTGCACCGTGTATTATGATGAGCTGTACTGGTCGGACTACCCGATTCCGTTCAACCATGTGGACCACAAGGTCGAGGTTGTTTACATCGACAAGGACCACCTTCGCCGCTGCGGCGGCCCAGCCCAGGCCGCGACTCCGCCACTGTAAGCTGGTCCGCGTGAATCAAGAGGTCAGGCGACCTGGCGCCACGCACCCTCGCCGTGGCGCTGGGTCAACCGGCGCAGGGCATGAGCGGCGTACTGCACCACTGAAAGCTGTCGGCCGAGTAGAGGGGGTGCACCGCCGGAACGCTTGCCGCGAGGGAAAATCCGTCCGTAGAATCAATTTCATGAAAACGCACATCGAGAAGCGAGCTGGCGTGGCCGGTGGCTTTCTGGTTCTGGTCGCCTTCTTGGGCGTGGATCGAGGATTCGCCCGGGCGCCCGGCGAGAACCAGACGGGTGCCGTACTTCTGGATCGCGGGGGGCAGCCGCGGCTGGAGGGATCTCTGCTGGCGGACCTTGGCTCCGGGCTGAAGTTCCTGCCGCGGGGTGGCGAGCCGCAGCGGCCGCTGGCTCTCGAGGCGGGCTCGGTCTTGAGTTTTCAGGGAACTGAGCCGCTGGCTGTCTCGATTCCGCCGCTCTACCGGGTGCAGGTGGGCGCAAGTGCCCGGATCTCCGGGATGCTCCACGCGGTGAGCGCCAAGGCTGTTTCGCTGAGCGTTCCCTGGCAAGCGGCCGAGATCGTGGTGACGCGGCCCGGGGTCCAGGCCGTTCTCCAGCGTCCGGGCGAGGCCAGGCTGTTTGCCGACCGATTCGATCGCATCAGCGACTCTCGATGGTTTGTCAGCGGCAAGCCGAAACTCCTCGACAATTCGCAGACATCGAATCAAGGCCGGAGAGTGCAGCTGCCCGCCGGGGAATCGTCGTTGCAGCACCGGCTGGCCGAACCGCTGGTCTCCGGACGGGTCGAGCTCTCGTTGTTTGATGAAGGCAAGGTCGCCGCCGGTCAGCGCTGGACGCTCGACCTGACGTTCCGCGGCCCGACTGGGCCGGCGACGCTGCGGATCCTGCTTGGCTGGGCGGAAGAAAGCCTGGCGGTGGAATCTCCGGAGGGCCCCGCGCTGGCGGTACAGCGACTCGCTCGTTCTCCCGGCTGGCACCGTCTGACCCTCCGGTTCGGCCCCGAGCAGACCGAGATCGCGGTGGACGGTAAAGAACTCGCCCACGGCAAGTCTCCATCGGGGCCGCTCGACGCCATCCGGATCGCGACCTCCGCAACGGGTTCGAGCCCGGCACCCCCTGGCCTTGCCGGCTACCTCGGTGAGATTCAGATCGTCCGGTTTGCCGAGCCGCCCACCAGCCTGGAAATCGACCCGACGCAGGATGAGGTCCGGCTGGTCGTCGGCGACCAGCTCTATGGACAGATTCGTCAAGCCGATCACGAGCACGTCGTGATCGAAATCGATGGCAAGCCGGTCACTCTCGACTGGAGCGAGGTCGCAGGGATTTATTTCCGCCGCGTCCCCGTCGCCGCGGCTCCCGTCGAAGGTGCCCTCGCCCGGCTGGAATGGCGCGCGGTGCCGGGAGAGCCAAACGAGGGCCGCGACCTCGATCACGCCGAAGGTGCCATTACCGCGATCTCCGACTCCGGGATCACCCTGGCGACGCCGTATGCCGGAACGCTCACCATTCCCCGTGACCGGCTGGCCCGGCTGCGCGTGCTCGACCGGGGATGGCTGCGCATCATAGACCCGTCCGCCCATCACCTGGGGGACAACATCTCGACCACGCCGCCCTTGCTCGACCCTCCGCTCCCCGAAGGAGGAGTCCTCGAGCGGAGCTTCGAGCTCGACGCCGCCCGTCCCGGGCAAGGCTTCGTGGTCCTTGACCTTTTGCAGGTGGTCGGTGAAACGGCTGGCTCGCCCTACTCCAACCTCGTTCAAAAGGGTGAGCTGCGAACATACGTCGTTGTCAACAGCAAGCGGATCGACTACGTCAATCGATACATCACGACGTCCAACGAGACGCCCGAGCGAATCCGGATCCCGATCCCGGAGGGCCTCTTGAGGCCCGGCAAGAACCGGCTCCGGATCGAACAGACCGGCATCGCCAGCGACCCGACCTGGTTCGACGATCTGGGAATCCTTCAGGTGGCCCTCCAGTTCTCCATGGCTGAGAATCCCTCGCCGGATCGTCCGCCAAGCTCGACCGCGAAACCCTGAAGGCAGGCCTCATGAAGATGTTGACGCGAAGCATGGTCCGGCACGCCCACGCGATCGCCCGTGAAGTCGGTGCGCGGGTGATCATGCTCCATGCCGATGTCATCGAGGAGGATGCCGACCTCTCGTCGCTGGTCGAGGACGTGAACTTCCGGATCATCCTCGTCTCGCACCGGCCTGATTTTCTTGCACCCGTGGAACGTAAGGATATGTGCTCGGTCGTGCATGTTCCCGATATCGCCATGACACGCGCCGGACTGGTCAAGGTGGCGACGCTGGTCGCGGCGGCCGAGAGCCTGGTCAAGGCTGGCGACCGGATCCTCTGCCTGACGGGAATTGACGGCTCGGGATCGATCGACACGATCATGGTTCTGGACATGGGCACCGAGATCGAGCTGTTCTCGGCATCCACGGCCGACCCCTTGCCCAAGGACGTGACCCCGGCGGTCTTCGAGCGGATCTTGACGCTCGCCAGCGAGCTGGGCGTGGAAGGGCGCGAGGGGCGGACGGTCGGGACCCTGTTCGTGATCGGCGACAGCGACCGCGTGCTCTCGCAGAGCCACCAGCTCGTATTCAACCCGTTCCACGGGTATCCCGAGGGAGAGCGCAACATCCTCGACCACCGATTGGAGGAAACGATCAAGGAGTTCTCGGCGATCGACGGCGCCTTCGTGGTCCGAGGGGACGGTGTTGTCCTGTCCGCCGGGCGCTATCTCGCCCCGCGGAGCAAGCTTGAGGAGCCGCTTCCCCAGGGCCTGGGCACCCGCCATGAGGCCGCCGCGTCCGTCACGGTAACGTCCGACTCGATCGCGGTTTGCGTGTCTCAGTCCACGGGCACGGTCTCGATTTTCAAGGGCGGGCGCATGATTCTCGATATCCAGAAGCCCCGCGGCCGGGGATCCGACGCGTTGTGAGCGAGCGACAGCTCGATGCCCGCGATCCTCACTTCCCCTTGTTGATCTGGTCGTAGTACGCCCGGATGTGCTTCTCGACGTTCTTGGGGATCTTCTGGTTCGACAGCGCATCGGCGGCGGAGGCCGAGGCGGCTTCCATCTCGCCCTGGATGTCGATGACGCTCTCGCCCTTGACCGTCTTGCTGGGCTGGGTGAACCCCTGGAGGACGGCCTTGCCCTTGCGGACCTGCTGCTGGACCTTGGTGGAGTAGGTCGCGGTCTGGTCAGGAGCCTCGGGACGATCGCCCTGGCCGCGGCCTCGACCCAGGCCTTGGCCCATGCCCCGGCGCATGCTGTCCATCGAGTCCATGCCGTTCATCATCTGGCCGAGCTGGTTCATGCCGTCCTCGCTCATCCCGTTCTTGGCATCCATGACGTCGGCCATCGCGCTGTCGAGTGCTTCCATCTCCTCGAGCTGCTTGGCGATCTGGGCGAGCTGCTGCTGGGGCATGCCCAGCGCCTCGGCGGCCTGCTTGGTGTCGCCCTTCTTGAGGGCCTCCTGCGCCTGGCCGAGCTTGCCGGCAAGTTGCTCGAGCTGCTTGAGGCACTTGGACTGCTGCTTGAGCTTCTCCACCTCGCGCTCGTACTGCTCCTTGCTCAGGCCGCCGTTCTTGAGGGCCTGGTCGAGCTGCTTCTTGCGCTCTTCCATGTTGGCGACCTCTTTCAGTTTCTTGGTCATCTCGGCGAGCTGTTCCTGGAGCGCTTTCTTCTCGGCCTGAGTCATCTCGCCCTTCTCGAGTTTCTGCTGAAGCTCTTTGAGCTGTTCGGCGGCCTTCTTGAAGTCGCCCTTGGCGAGTTCCTTGGAAAACTGGTCGGCCGGGCCGTTCTGGCCCATTTCCTTGAGTTGCTGAAGCTGGCGATTGACCTGATCGGGAGAGCCGAGCTGCTTCTTCCGCTCCTTGAGGGCGTCGGTCAGCTTGTTCATCTCCACGAGCAGCCGGTCTTTCTGCGCCGGGGGGGCCTTGGCCAGGTCTTCGGCCTTCTTCTCGATCTGGGCCAGCAGCTTCTCGGCCTCGGGGAACTTGTCCTTGTCGATCGCCTGCCGCTGATTCGAGATCTTCTTGGAGAGCGCCTCGGACTGCTTGGCAAGGTCCTTGGTATCGACCTTCGTCTCGGACTTGGCCTGGACGGTGCGCTGGATCCAGGCGGGAACAAACAGCATGGAAACCGCGAGGCTCGCCGGTATCAAGACGACCCACGCCTTGCGCGGCAGCTTCGGGCCGAACGCGGAAGTCACGTCCAGCTCGGCGAGCTTCTTCCTGGCATCAGCGAGGAGCGCGTGGCTGGCCGAGGTCTCGCGCAGATCGGCCGGCAGGGTCAACGCCGTGCTGACCCGTTCGTTGAGATGGAAGGCATGATCGATGGCCACCGCGGCGTCGAGCCGGCTGGGCCCGGTGAAGATCGCGATCAGGGCGGCTATCAGCGCACCCACTCCGCAGGCGATGGCGAAGGGTGCCCACTCCGGCCCGGGCAGCGCGTGATTGAGCGCCTTGCTGACACCCAGGACCAAGGCCACCAGCAAGAGCGCGATCGCCAGCACCCAGACGAGTGAGCTGACGAATCGTTGCAACCTAAGCCGCCGAAAGACCCGAGCCACCGGCTTTTCCAGCTCGCGCATTACGATTCTCCCACGACTGGGGTATTCCGACCAGATCCAACTCTGAAAAGTCAGGGATTGGTCCCGGCGATGTTCGACCCACCCTACGATGAATTCACCGCGGGACCGGCGTCTTTGCCGTCTTGACCATCTCGCTGATGACCTTGAACTCGGGCCGGTCGGCCGTTTCGAGCCACTCGAAGAGGACGGCCTCGGTGGTCGAAACGACCGCCCCGGCGTGCTCCATCCTGCGGAGGGCGAACTCCCAGTCGAACCGATTTCGCGAGGTCACGGCGTCGGCGGGAAGCTGGACCCGGAAGCCCAGGTCGAGAAGCTCGATCGCGGTCTGGGACACGCAGACGTGCGCTTCGACGCCGACGACCGTGACGTGCCGGATGTGGCGGCCGTAAAGCTGCTCCAGGAGCCGCGGCACCCCGCAGCAATGGAAGATGAGCTTGGTTGGCCGCTCGGGGATGAGCGCGGCGATCGACGGGACCGTCGGGCCCAGGCCGCGCGGGTATTGTTCCGTAGCCCAGACGGGCATCTCCATCTCCCTGGCTCCCCGGACCAGGCGAACGATGTTCTCGATGACCGGCTCCCGGTCTGGCATGACCGCCAGAAGCTTTTCTTGCGTGTCCACGACGAGCAAGGCGCCGTGCTGTGCCGTCAATCGCTCTGTCAAGCGCATGGCGAACGCCTCCGTTTCAAACCGAAGCGTCGATGCTTGAGCCCTGGAACGATCCGAGCCCTTTACTAGCGAGCCTAAGACCAATCTCCACCAAGGTCAAGCGACCCCCGGAGGTTTGCCGTGCCTCGCCTTGTCGCTTGGGGTGGTTCGGCGTTAGGATGTTCTGCTACATGAACTTTCGTTCGACGCGCCGGCCTTTGGGCTCGACCAAGAGATCCGGCCGTGCTTCGTCCGGGCTAGGGTATACGACGTGGCCGACAACCCTCGACTGCTGGTCATCGATCGCGAAGCGTCGCAGGGGAAAGCCACGCTCGAAAAGCTTGGCGAAGCGTTCGACGTGGTGACGGTGCACTCGATCTCCAAGGCGCTGTCGCTCTTGCGGGACACGCAGTTTAGCGGGGTCTATGTCGATGCATCACAGCTCTCGGCCGTGCGCTGGGTGGGCATGATCATCCAGGCCGAGGAGATCCTCGACGCGATCGCCGACGGCGTGGCCGTGGTCGATCCGGACCTGCGGATCATCTGGGCGAACCCCGAGTTCCTGTCGCTCACCGATTCTCAATCGCAAGTGACCGGCGGCAAGTTTTACCAGGTCCTCGCCGAGTCTGAAGTTCTCGGACCCGACCCGTGTCCGTTCACCAGTGCAGTGGCTTCGCGGGGGCCGGCAAGCACGGTGATGAAGATCCGGGGAAACCGGTACCTGCGAGTGACGGTGACGCCAGTCTTCGATGTCGCGCACACGCTGACCCACCTGATCGCCCTGACACGCGAGATCACCGACGAGACCCAGCAGCAGCTCAAGGTCAACGCGATTGCCCAGGCCGGCGACGAGTTGGCTGACCTGACCCCGGAAGAGCTCTCTCAACTTGGGGTCGAGGAGCGCACCGATCTGCTCAAGTACAACATCGCCCGTCACATGAAGAACCTGATGGGCCTTGACTACATCGAAATCCGGCTCCTGGAGAAGGCCACCGACAAGCTATTCCCCTTGCTCAGCGAGGGCATGTCTCCCCTGGCCGCCACCCGCGAGCTGATGGCGCGCAAGGAGGGGAACGGCGTGACGGGGTTTGTCGCCGCGACCGGTCAGAGCTACCTCTGCCCCGACACGACCAAGGACCCGCTCTACATCGAGGGCGCTGAGAACGCGCGCAGCTCCCTGACCGTGCCACTGGTCTATCATGGCACGGTTGTTGGCACGCTCAACGTCGAGAGTCCCCAGCCGAACAACTTCGACGATCGGGACCGCCAGTTTCTGGAGATCTACGGCCGCAACATTGCCGCGGCGCTGAACACGCTTGAGCTGCTACAGGCTGAGAAGGAGAGCACCGCGAGCGCCTCGGTGCAGGCGATCAGCCGCGAGGTGGCGCTTCCGCTTGACGATATCATCACCGACGCCACGACGGTCCTGGACTGCTACGCGGGGCATGATGACGACATCATCGCCCGCCTTCGCCACCTGCTTTATCGCGCCCGAGAGATCCGAGGCATCATTCACAAGGTCGGTTCGTCGATCGTACCCCAGCCCCGGCGAAGTCCCGGAGCCGCGGTTTCGCGACTGGCGGGAACTCGGGTCCTGGTGGTCGATTCCGACGAGGCCATACGCCGGTCGGCTCATCACCTGCTCGGCGTTCAGGGGGCCGTCGTGGAGACGGCGCGCGACGGTCACGAGGCGGTAGCCCTGATGCGCCAGACGCCGTATTCCGCGGCGCTTGTAGACATCCGGCTGCCCGACCTGGACGGTTACGAGATCTTTCACCGGCTCCACGAGGTCCAGCCCCAGACACCGGTCATCCTCATGACCGGGTTCGGTTACGACCCGACGCACTCGATCGTCAAGGCACGCCAGGAGGGTTTGCAGACGGTGCTTTACAAGCCGTTTCGCTCCGACCGCCTGATGGAGGCCGTGGAGCAGGCGTTGCGCGTCGCGTCTCCCGGATTCGCGTCTGACGGGTCGGCCTCGGAAGACGCCGCGCGCAAGAGCGCGCCGCAGCCGCCGCCAGCGGCGCCCACTCCGTCCGCCACATCGGCAACCGGTGGCGGGGAAGGCCAGCCGGGCGCGCCATCGCCATCGCCATCGGCATCCGCGGTCACGGACGGCGTGCACGAGGAGTCTCGGCCCATGGAGGTCTTGCGACATGAGCCTTGAGTCGCCCTGGCTGGGAGTGCTCGGCGCAATCTTTGTGCCGGCGCTCGGGCACCTCTATCACTTCATCCTGGCGGTGAATATCACCAGCGGCTGGGGCCTTCGCGAAACGAGCCTGGCGCGACTGAGGCTGGTGCTGCTGGCGATTCTGGTCGCCTCCGCTGCCTTTCTGCTCGCCCGACACGTCCGGGATCCGTGGTGGAACTGGGTCTGGCCGTTGCGGGCCTACGCCTATCTCTGCCTTGTCTCCGGGGGACTGATATTGCCGCTCACCTCGCTTGGCCTGGGAATGCGGCGCCGGCCTGGCGGGGTCGCCGGCCAGTCCGATCTGCTCGCCCTGGACGAGCAGCTCGGAAGCGAAACCATGATCGGAACGGGAAAAGGGAGCTGGCTGTTGCGGCTGCCAGGCAACGAGTCGTTCCAGCTCCTCCGCAGGGAGTGGGTCCTGGATCATCCGGGGTTGCCACAGGCGCTCGAGGGTTTGACGATCGTCCAGCTCAGCGATTTGCACTTCGCACCCTGCTTCCGCCGCGCCTTCTTCGAGCGCGTGGTGGAAGCGTGCGCCGAATGGAGGGCCGACCTGGTCGTCATCACCGGAGACCTGGTCGACGCGGACGAAGTCATTCCCTGGATCGAGCCGGTGCTGGAGCCTTTGGAGGCCCGGCTTGGCAAGTACGCGATTCTGGGAAACCACGATGCCGAGCATCAGCCCCAGCGCGTTCTGGGCGCGCTGGCCGATGCCGGGTTCGCATCGCTCGAGGGGCGCTGGTGCACGATGGAAGAGAACGGTGCGCGGCTGGCCGTGGGAGGCACCTCGGCGCCCTGGGGGCCGGCGCTTTCGCCGGGCTCGGTTCCCGCGGCCGATTTCCGGATCTTGCTGAGCCACTCTCCCGACCAGTTCTACAGGGCCCGCGACTGGGGCGTCGACCTGATGCTCTCGGGCCACAACCATGGCGGCCAGATTCGACTGCCCGCACTTGGCCCCGTCTTCATGCCCAGCGTCTACTCGCGCCGGTTCGACAGGGGGTTCTTCCGCTCTGGATCGACGTTCCTGTACGTGAGCGAGGGCGTGGCCGGCAAGCATCCCTATCGTTACGGCTGTCCGCCGGAGATTTGCTGCTTCGTGCTCAAGAGCCGGCCTGAGCCCCAATACCGTTGAATTAGCAATAGCACCCTTGGTCGAAGGGACTTCTGGCTCCCTCTCCCATCGCGGGAGAGGGTTGCGGTGAGGGGGGCTGAACACGACCAACCGCCTTGCCCGGAGGGTCGATGCTATGTTAGGCTCCTAATTCCTGCTCGGCGCGCAAAGAACGTCAAACTTTTCGATTGGTAGAATTGGGGATGGAAGCATCCGACTTCATCCCTCATGGCTGGGAGCCGCACTGGACTCATCGAGTGGATCTCCACCTTCCGGCGAGATTCCGAGGAGGACCGACATGAGAAGCGTCATTGGTACGATTGCACATGGCGTGTCGATCTCAGCACTCGCGGCGGCTCTGCTCGTCTGCGGCACGGGGCGCGCGGCCGCGGGCGTCCTGCTCCAGGGTTTTTATTGGAATGTCCCCACGCCGGCCGACGGAGATCCGAATGCGGACTTCTGGTGGGACCACATCACCAAGCAGGCCAAAGCGCTGCGCGAAGCCGGGTTCACGGCCGTCTGGCTCCCCCCGGTCTGGAAGGCGGCGAGCGGAGCCGTCTCCATGGGTTATGACCCCTTCGACGATTACGACCTTGGGTCCAAGAACCAGGAACAGACGATAGCCACTCGTTTTGGCACCCGCGAGAAGCTTGAGCGTTGCGTGGCGATCCTCCGGGCCAACGGCCTCGATGTCTACATCGATGTGGTGGATAACCATCGCGATGGCGGCAATAACAAGACCTATCAATATAAGGATGCCGACGGCAAGCCGAACGGGGGGCGGTTCGCGAAAAATCCCGGCGACTTCTCCTGTGGCTGTGGGGCGAACGACGTCTCCGGATGCGTGCCCGAGGACCCCAACGTCCCCACCCCTGGATTATGCTTCGGCGACGAACTCGCCCCCATCAACGGAACGCCTCCCCAGCACTGCTTCAACGGCCTGCTCGCCAGCGCGGATTGGATGACTCGGGCGCTCGACGTCCAGGGCTACCGGCTGGACGACGTGAAAGGCATCTCGACGCAGTTCATACCACCGCTGCTCAACTTCGGCGCCTTGAATGGCAAATTCGCCGTCGGCGAGTTCTTCGACGGCGATCTCGATCTCATCCGCAACTGGATCTCCAACACGTCCGGCCGCGCCAGCGCGTTCGATTTTCCGCTCCGCTTTAACTTCCTCACGCCGATGTGCAACAACGCCGGCTTCTTCGACATGTCGCAACTCGACCACGCCGGGCTGGCGGGCGTCGATCCGTTCCATGCGGTCACCTTTGTCGAGAACCACGACACTGACCGAAGTTCTCCCATTGTGACGAACAAGGCGCAGGGCTATGCCTACATCCTCACATCCGAGGGATACCCCTCCGTCTTCTACAAGGACTACAGTACCGACAACGGCTGCTACAAGATGAAAGCGGTCATCGACCCCCTGATCTTCATCCACGAGCAGATCGCCGCCGGCGCGACGCAGCAGCGCTGGAAGAACCACGATGTGTTCGCTTATGAGCGACTGGGCGGGGCACACCTCCTGGTCGGCCTGAACAATAACGGAAGCAGCGCCCAGACGATCACGGTCAACACGGGTTTCGGCGCCAGCACGAACCTGCACGACTACACCGGTCACTCCGGAGACGTCCAGACCGACGGCACTGGGCGGGTCACCATCACGATCCCGAAAAACACGAACGGGCTCGGGTACGTTTGTTATTCGCGCGCGGGAATCGGCGGACCCTTTCAGGTCGTGGAGCAAGATGTGACGCAGCAGTACGAAGGGAGCCAGGACCTTGATATCAAGCCTGCCGACAACACAACATTCGTCCCGGTCTGTCGCGTCTTCGTCGCCGCCGGCAGGCCGATCAAAGGCGCGCTCGACTACTTCGACACCACCAACTGGACCGACGCGACATCTATTCAACTCGAACTGGACGATCCAAACGGAGCCAAGCTCGCGGCCGGGGACTTCGTACGGAACACCCCCCAGGGTCAATCAATCTCGGCCACGGCCGGCCCGACCGGCTTCTACACCTGCAGGATTCGCTCGGCCAACACGCCGACCGAGAACGCCAAGCCGTCCTACAAGCTCTCGGTGACCTACCGGGCTCCCCAGGTCCTGGATCCGGGTCAGTAGGCTGTGATCGAGGGCGAGCGAGCTTGGAGTTCGACATCGACGAAATGAGGACCACGGGGGCGTCAGGGGCGTTCCTCCACATGCCCAGGGACCGCCCCCACGGCTACGTCAACTGCACGAACGTGCCGGCCAGGGTGATCTGCGTCTTCACGCCGGGGGGCTGCGAAGGCTTTTTCGAGGAGGCGGGGGAGCCCGTTGGCGATGTCGCCCAGGCGGTGGCCATGCTGCGGCCGGCCGACCCGCAGAGGCTGACGTCGATCGCGGCCAGGTACGGCATGAGCATCATCGGTGGGCTCCCAGTTTCGTAGTCCCGTAGGGTGGGTCAGTGGAGCGAAGCGGAACTCGACCCACCCGAGTGGCTCGGAATGGTCCTACGAGAAGTCCGGTGGGTCGCGGCGATTACGCCTTTGACCCACCCAGCCCTGTGTAGGTCACGATACGTATACTAGGTGCATGCCATTTGATGCCAACTCGGTAATCTGGGAGGAGTAAAAGTGTCAGGGTAAGATCATTGCTAGACGAACAGCGGGGAAACGGCTCTTGACGCCTC
>JAFAHT010000560.1 GCA_019237095.1 Planctomycetaceae bacterium | reverse complement strand
AGGCACGGTCGAGAGCGACGAAAGCAACTGGCGGGTTTCCAGGCTTTCGGCCAAGGGTCGAAGAGACCGTCTCGAAGGCGCTGGGTTTCGCATCGACATGGATCAAACACCTTTATTCCAGGAAGCAAGGCTGAGCGACCGACCTGGCGCACAACTCGAACGCCGATCAAGGCTCGACCTGAACCCAATCCCCAGCGGCACCGGAGAGCTCCCCGAAGAGGCTTTCTTACACACAGTATTGGTTGTGTGTAATCATACTGCTGTGCCGGATGTACCTGGAGATTTGGTGGACCTTGTCTGATAATCGACTGCGGGCCTGGAATCCTTGAGAGAATCGTTAGAAATTTTTTAATCCCTACAAGCGGAAGAGTCGGAAGTCTTTTCGCAGAGAGGCGATCCGGGGCTCAAGGAGACGAGAAGATGAAACCCCGGGATCAGACTGCCGGATGACTCGCGACCGATGCCGATTGCTTTCTGGCGGTGGGGCAGCCAGTGTCAATCTGCAATTCCGAGCCGCGGACCAGACGTGGTCCGTACAGGACTGTCCATCATGACCAACTCCCCGATCACTCGTCGTCGCCCCTCGGTTCACATCACCCTGCAACGTGCAGCACGGCTTCATCGCCTGGTCTGGTTTCTGGCCGAGACCCCTCGGACAAGGGACACAATTCTCTCGCACCTGAGCATCGGTTTGCGGACGTTTTACCGCGAACTCGAATTGCTCAAGCGGTGCAGTGTCAAGGTGCGGCACAGGAACAAGCAGTACACGCTCATGGCGACGGCCAAGCAGGCCGAGGGCCGACTGCCGTTTCCCGATCCTCAGCTCAGCTTTGCCGAGATGGCCGAGCTTGCGGCCTGCCCATGCGACGCGGGTAGGCGCCTGGCGGATCTGCTGGCCACCGTCATCAACCACCCCGCGCCGGCGAAGAAACGCCCGTCGTCGGCCGCCAGAAAAAAGTCGAACAGGAAGAAAGGAAGTTCTGCTTGACGGCCGGTCGCGGCCGATTGCAGAAATGACCGGGGAGGGACTCGAACCCTCGACCAACGGATTAACCTACCTCATCGGCTTTCGCCGACCACCCCGCCCTCGAGTCCGGCCTCACGGCGAATTGCTGGGCAAGGTGTTGATGGTCTGGACTATCTCTTCGCCATCGCAGGCGTGCCGCGTCTAGTCTCTGGGGCTGGGGCCGGTGATCCACTGGTCCCTTGCCTGCTGATTACCCAATCCCCCTGCTTTTCAGACCCTCACGCCAGCCGTTGCCAGCCACGTTGTGGTGAGGGGGCTCTCAGGGCGTTCCAGCATACTGCGGCATTCACTCGTCGCGGTTCGGTTTCTTCCCGCGCGAGGCTCCTTTGCAACACTCCTGGCGGTGCTTGAAGTCCGTTGCTCTACCGACTGAGCTACCCGGTCTCGAAACTCGAAGACTCTCCTAGAGTAAGCTCCGCATGCCTGTTCGTCCAGCCGGCATTGGACGACCCAAGGCCGCTGCCGATTTTGAGGCAGAGGTTGATTCCTTGGAAATCCCGCTGCGACCCTGTTATGTTCGCACAAGAAAGATGGCTCGACATGTCGTGTTCGGGTGTTGATTGGTCGCTGGCTTGCGGGGGTCCTGTGTCTCAGCGATCCGGCCAGTGTCGCATTATCAGATAGATCAGAAGCAGAGCCGGCAATCCGACGGAGAGGAAGAACACAAGGCTGAGGCGTAGCGACGTGGCGTCGCTGACGGTTTCGGAGTGGCTTTCCGGTTGGGGCTGCTCCTGTTCATCCTCATGCTCTACCTCGAGATCGAGCTCCGCGGCCAGGGCCGACCAGGTTTGCGAAAGGATGATCCGCGCGTCCGAAGCGAGGGAATCCGGGACCCTCAGCCTCACGCCTCCCGTGGCCACGTGATACATCGACCGGGATCCCATTCGCTCACCGTCCACGAACGTGGGGATACCTTCGGCTTCCAGCCGGATGCGCGGGGCTTGGGCGGCCAGCGAATCGGTAAAATGGCAAACCGTGACCCAGCGGACGGGCTTCCCCAGGACCTCGAACTGGAGCTTGGGCGGCCCCAAGGCGTCGAGCGGCAGATCGTGCTTGGGGCAAGGTACGCCGACAGGAAGCGCCCAGTAGTCCTCGCAGACCGGACAGTATCCTTCCGGAATCAGCCGATCGCCGCACGTGGGGCAGATGACGAGCCCGAAACTCCCCGAATAGGTTTGGCGACACCGGGAACAGAATCCCGGAGCGGGCTTCGGACAGAGTTCCGGTCCTGAGGGCAAATGCGGGTCACTCATCAAGCTCAGTGAATGGAGAGACTGCGGGCGGTTCGGACTCGGGAATACGCCAGCTTTCAATATACCTGCCGGCGAGAACCCCGGCCAGTGGCCGCGGCTCCCTCGATATGCAGCCCACTTGCGAACTTGCGAACTTGCGAGCACCAGGCTTTTTTCCTGGACAGGGGCGAATAGGCAGGTTTCAATGGATTATTGGCTTGATTCCTCAGGTCCCTGGAGCGGCCAGGCATGGGTCCTGCATCATCCGCTCTGACTGCTCGGCCGACATCCTTCGGGCGTTCCTCACGGCGGTCTTTATCAAAATCTGCTTTGCATTCTTGGCAAGCGAGCGAAGTTCGACGATCGTGATCGAGAGCCTGGCTTTTTTTCATCCTCCCCGCGCGCCCAAGGCGTTGCGAGCAGTCTGGAACGAGTTGGCGGGGGCATTGAGTCATGAATCCGACTGTTATCGCGATGCGTCGCCCCATCACGACCCTGATGCTGGTCGTGGCGCTGATCAGCAGCGGCATCCTTGCATACAGCCGGATGCGGGTGGACATCTTCCCCTCGCTGAATGTCCCGAAGATCTACGTCTTCCTGGATTACATCGGCATGAGCCCCGACCAGATGGAAGGCTTCATCGTCAACGAGCTCGAGTTGTATTTCCAGTACGTTGATGGCATCCAGGATATCAATACACGAAACATCCAGCAGGTGGCCCTGTGCGAGCTCTCGTTCTTCCCCGGCACCGACATGGGCCAGGCGATGGCTCAGGTCGTGGCGATGTCGGACCGGGCGATGTCGTGGATGCCCAAGGGGACCCTGCCGCCGATGATCATGCGGATGGACTCGGGCAGCATCCCGGTCGGC
>JAFAHT010000352.1 GCA_019237095.1 Planctomycetaceae bacterium | reverse complement strand
AGGCACTCGGAGGACGGCGGTCGGACGCGGGAAAATCCCGAGAAAAAGCCCTCGGACACATGAAACCAGTATGGTCAGTTGGTCAGAGCAGGCAAGCAAGGATCAAGAGTGGTGGGCCTGGACTAATTCTTGGACGGCCTCCTAGGATCATCTCGATGCTTACTTCTTGTAGATACTCCCGAAGTCTTTGCCCTGATGTAGGTTGCGAAATTGTTTAACCACCTACACAGGGTTGCTTGAACCGACCTTATGGGACAGTCACTTAGCCTCCTGCCCCTCGGGACAGCAAGGGGCTGTCCGGGGCATGGGGAGGATCGGCCACGCGGCGGTCCGCCCCCGTCGAATCGGTGGCCTTCCGTCCCGCGGGCTCGACCTCACTGATCGCGGCTTTTCGCGGCCTGGCGACTTCCTGGGGCGGACTTCGGTCGGATCTCAGGTGTCCCCTGGGGCGGTCGTCCGGGGAGGCGACGGCGTTCTTGAGCTTGTGCTCCGATGTCGACTAGGCAGTTGTTGCAGCGTGCCAGCAACTCCGGGCGGACCGGGTTTATCATGACATAATCCGAGACTGCGCGCAACCGCCGAGAGTGTGCCGTCAAGAGGTCCATGTCGTCATATCAGCCGGCCAGGGTCGACCCTCCTTGATGCAAGCCGACGTCTTCGGCGCGGCGGATCTTGCCCTGCCGGTCGAGGCCGGCATGCAAAACCCGGAACTCGGTGCAGCTGACCTCTGGAGCCCCGCGGAAATTCCAGGAACCGCCGGGTTGCCGCCGGGTCGCAAACGGCAGCGGCCGCTGGGACCGGCCGCAAGAGGCCCTGTTCCAGCGCCGCCGTCAGGCGACTGACGGTCTTCGTCTTTCCCGTAATGGTCTCCCGGATTCGCAATGCTCTGCGGCGGTCGTTTGGCTTGCAGGACTGAAGGACTGGTCCGGCTCTGTCGCACCACGGTCCGAGAACTATGTTGACGATACACCGCACTGCAAGGTACTGCGCAGCTTCCCCAATGCACCTTGCCCGATCTGCCGTGCGCGATGAACGGAGATTCCCAGCGCGCGGCCGAGCTGGGCGTAGGTCCACCGCCGCGAACCGGCAGCTGCTATCGCGGCCGTCCCCGCGCGGGTGGCCGCTGAAGGAGAGTCTTCGTGCGGATCGTCCAGGCCGAAGTGGCGGCGGATCAACCAGGCTTCGACAGGAGTCAATTGGTCGAGCGCCTTATACAGTTCGTCAAGTTTCTCGGCTGTCTCCAGATCGTGCTCGGGATGGTGACTGTCGACGATGGTCTCCTCCAGAGTGGTCTCCTCGCCGTTGTCATCGACCCCGCAATACGACGACCGCGAGATCATCGACTGATTCAAGAGCTGACGCTGACGGTGCGAGATCTCCAAGCGAGAGCCGAGCGCGGTCGATCCACGGTCATCCGGTGCGGGCCCATCCTCGGTTCGCGGCTCGCCGCCGACCTGGTGCGACCGGACATTCAGCCTGAACATGTAGTCGGGCACGCGGATCAGCGAAAAGTTGGCCGCAATGGCCCGCTGGATCGTGTTACGGATCCAGTAACTCGCATACGTTGAGAAACGGGTGTTGTGTGTCTCCGGATCGTAGCGCTCCACGGCGTAAATCAACCCGCGGCTGCCCTCCTGAATCAGATCGTCGAGGGTTGCCCCGTAGGAGTAATAACGCCTGGCGATGTTCGCGACCAGCCCGAGGTTCGCCACGATCAGGGCTTCGCGGGCGACCTGGTCGCCGGCCTTGATCCGGGCCGCCAGGTCATGCTGCTCCGCCGGCGTAAGCTGCCGGGCAGGTTGCCTCGGAGCATGCTCCCGCGCCGGTTGAGGCCCACTTTGGCTCTTCTCGCCGGCTGATTCCTCCGTGCGTTCTCTGGATTGATCCCCGAGTGCCGGATCACCGGCGAAAGACGCGGCCTCACCGCGCCCTGCGCTGCGGGGCCCCCGGTGTGCGGGCCGCGGTTTGACATAGGTCATCAACGTTGCTGCCATGATTCATTCCTTATGAAAAGCGGTCCGCCGCACGTCATGCTTCCTTTGTGGTCTTCCTTTGTGGTCGCGGACTCAAGATGCGGCAGTTCGCGAAGGTTCCGAAGCTGGCCAGATCACCCGGAGCCGCTGCTGAGGGCCTTTGGCGGAGCTGCAACGGAGGCTCCAGCGACCCCCTGTCACGCCCTCGATCGCGCCCCGGGCGGTGGAAAAGCTCCGGCTCGTAGGATCAGTGCCGACGTGGGTGACCGGGCGAACGTACCACCGCCCCGAACGATGCCCCGCGCGGAACTGCTGGGTGAACCGGGGCGTGTAAACGATAAGCTGCTGTCCCGTAAAGCGATCGAGGATCCTCAGCGTGCCATCGGGCTGGCGTGGCTCGACGTGGACCCGGGGCACCGACGTCGCGTGGACCGGCAGCAAGGTCAACATCGCCAGGGCCCTGGAGGCGGAGATCGACCGCCGCCGGGACCGGGGCCGCGGTGAGGCCGGTGTTGGCCCTACGGAGGGAGCTCCACCGGCCCGCGCGCCAGAGGGGATCGCCTCCGGCTGCCCGGCCGAGTGATGAGCCGGGTCGGATCGTGACTGCGTATCAGGGATCATTGTCTTGATCATCTCCCTCTCGTGCAAACCTGGGTGAATCAACCGAATTACCGATCAATCCTTCCGGACGATGACCGGCTCGTTCCGTCCCGCACGGCGGGTCCACAGCAAAGGTGAGGACGGTTGGGGCGCGGTTACCGCTTCCGCTGATCCGGCCGGGAGGTCGGCTGCCAGCCTGCGCAGCAGCTCAGGGGCGTTATCTCCCGGGCGGATGTGCTTCGAGAACACCTCGAGCGCCGCGCTGGCCTGCGATCCATGGCGGATCAGCACCCTGAGCCAGCAGAACGGCCGCACGTCCTCCTGAAACGCCAGCTCGGCCATGACTTTCGACGCGGCCGTGGATCCCACGCCATCCTGGCGCAGAAGCTCCACGGCGACGGGGCTCCATCTCCAGTCCAAGATCGCCTGCTCAAGCCGTGTGCCGGTGAGCAAGGCACCGCGGAGGTCGGCCCCTACGAGCTGCGCCCCTTCGAGACTGGCGAACCGCAGGTCCGCCCCGCGAAGGTCGGCCTGCCGAAGATCCGCAGTCCTCAGAAACGCCTGCCGCAGATCGGTTCCGACAAGCCTGGCGGCTCGCAGGTCCGCCTTCTCGAGGTGAACGCCGGCCAGCTCGGCCTGGCTCAGCTCGGCGCCGCGGAAGTCGCCTTCTGTCAGGGAAGTTCCCCGTACCTTGACTCCTTCCAGGTCTGCGTACAGCATCCTGACACCCTGCGCCACGGCCAGTTCCAAGGCCCGCGGATAGGTCTCGGCCTCCACCATGGCGATGAGCCTGGCGCTCCAGCGATGAAAGATTGGGTAGGTTGGCATTTCTTGAAATCCCTTGATGAAAGCTCCGCGAAGCGGTCGTTCGAGCGCGCACCATCTCCGCGTGAGCCTTGCGGGCGCGACCAGGCCAGCCTCATGACATGGGAATCACGTTCGGGAAAAGGCGAGCCCAGAAGGGGCTCGAGGCCACGAGCCGGCGCCCCGCGTGGCGGTGGGGGCGCTGGCTCGATGACGATCGGCGAGCGGGACGTCGCTGATCGAGATGATAGTCTCGAAGGCTATTAGCCGGGACCGACGGGACCCGCGGGCGGAATTGGCGGAACGACGATCGGGGGATCGTCGGTCGGCGGGCTGCCGGGATCGGGCTCGGGATCCGGCGGCGGGTCATCGACCACCGCGATCGCGCCGGCGGGCCCCGAAACCAGACCGCTCATACTCAACTTCGATTCCAGAACATCAAACAAGTCGAGACTCTCGATTGCGAACCTGCGGCACATCTGGGTTGTCTCCTCTCCGTGTCGAAAGGGGTACTTGGTCCAGTCGGACCAACGTTATGAAACAAACGGGCCACGTTCTGACCCGGCTGTTCCTTCTCGATTTCCCGTTCACTGCATCCTTCTCCCATATGATCTGGTCTAGGGCTTGCAAAGTTGCAGTAAAACGGAAATTCTCTTTGAGAGAGTATCCCTGATATGCAATAACACGGTTCCCGGCAAGCGTGCCTTTTATTCATAAGTTCCGCGTCGATGAGGAAGTGGCTGCGTGGGGCGACGGCCCCAGTTGGAATGTGTGGGAGATGATTCTGGGGGTTTTCCGGCTGATGGGAAAACGACCGCCCCGGCGGCGGGCGACTCTCGGGCTCGTTCGACAATCAGCCCGGGCTGGCCGGAAGGTCGCTGCGGAGGATGCGGGCGACTCGCTCGCCCGCCGCGACGTACATCTGGTCAAAGGCAAACTGAACGCGCCCGCTGGGATCAGTCTCGTGGGAACGAAGCTGAAGCAGTAGTACGACCGCCTTGAGCCAGAGGCGGTTTTGGACATCCGCGTCCGGGTAGTCCGGAATCATGTCCTCGGCGCCGGGATCGTCGCCTTCAACCGGGGTGGAAGCCGATTCGCCGGAGGTGTCATGGGGCTGATCGGGCTGGTGCGGATCAGGTGTACGGGACGAGTCAGGTTTCATGGCCGTCTCGCTTCCCGTTGATATGGATGCACCTTGGCCGGCACGGTCAGGGCGTACTGCCGGCGCCGAGGCAATCGAAGCAGACGTGATGACCGACTAAGCCCTGACGCCCTCGCCCCCGGGTGCACCGGGCCAGGCCCGCACAGCCGCAGTCGGACTGGACAAGATCCAAGGGGCACTCCTTCATCCGGCCAAGAAGCATTACTGATCGCTGCGCAAAGCGCTTAAGTTTTTTGGGCCGTAGAATGTAATATGAACACTACACTCTCGGCATATCAGGATTGGAAGGAGTGGCGGCGGATGCGGGCGCTGAGCCTGAAACACGGTGGCTGGTCTCAACGAGCCATC
>JAFAHT010000341.1 GCA_019237095.1 Planctomycetaceae bacterium | reverse complement strand
GGTGCCGTCGTGGGTCGAGCCGGTGCTGAGACGGACCCCCTGGGTGGTCGTCCGCCGCGGCCATGTCCGTGACGGCATGATGCCTGTCGGCGTTCGCGGCATGACGCGACAGCAACGGTTTGCCGCCTTTCTGGCGGTCGCCGAGATTACCGACCGGCTGTCGCCCGAGGATCTGGCTGCTTCGCCTCACGTCATCGAGCGGGAACGCAAGGACGCGGTGCCGGCTCTGGCCGCGCTGGCCCGTGTCGCAACCGTTCTGGCCTGCCGAGGTCAGCGCTGGGGGCCTGGCGGCAGTATTGGCTTTGAGATCGCGACCGGCGTGACGGCGGCGACCCCGTCGAGCGATCTCGATCTGATCCTCCGCCAGGACCAGAGGCTCGGGCCGGACGAGGCCGTCGATCTGCGCGCCGCCCTGGCCGAAGCGGCGGCGCCGGCGCGGGTCGACGTGCTGCTCGAGACGCCGGGTGGCGGCGTCTTGCTCGCGGACCTCGCCGCGAGGCCAGAGCAAGTGCTCGTGCGCACGCCAGAAGGCCCGCGTCTTACGGCCGATCCCTGGAGGTTGAGCGCGGACACGTACCTGGACCGATTCTCATGATGGTCGCTTTCCTGTTCCCGGGGCAAGGCGCCCAGGTCGAGGGCCTGCTCCATCAGCTCCCGGGACATCCCGAGGTCATGCGGACAATCGAGGAGGCGAGCGAGGCCCTCGGCCTCGACGTCGGTGCCCTCGACAGTGCCGAGGCCCTGCGCTCGACTGCCGTCGTTCAGCAAGCGCTGCTGATCGCCGGCGTCGCCACGGCACGGGCCCTGATGGCCGAACACGTCCATCCCGCCGCCGTCGCCGGCATGTCGATCGGCGCCTTCGGCGCCGCGGTCGCCTGCGGCACGCTGTCCTTCGCCGACGCCTTGCCCCTCGTCCGTCTGCGCGGCGAGATGATGCAGGCGGCCTTCCCGGGCGGCTATGGCCTCGCCGCCATCGAGGGTCTCGACGAAGCCCACCTGGAAGTCATCGTGGATCAGGTTGGGACCGCAGAATCTCCGGTCTCGATTTCCAACATCAATGCGCCCCGGCAGCTCGTCGTCGCCGGGAGTGATGCCGCGCTCGATGCGGTGACCGCCCTGGCTCGCCGACATGGCGCGCACCATGCCGAACGTCTGGCGGTCAGCGTCCCGTCACATTGCCCGCTGCTTCAGCCGGTCGCGGATCGCCTGGAGCAGGAGATGGCCAGGCTCCCGCTTCGGCCGCCGTCGATGCCCTATGTGAGCAATCGCGGCGGCCGCCCCCTCTCTGACGCCGAAGCCATCCGCCAGGACCTCGCGACCGGCGTCGCGCATCCGGTCCGCTGGTACGACGCCCTCGAAGTTACGCGCGAGCTCGGCGTGGAACTCTTCATCGAGATGCCCCCGGGCCATGTCTCGACCCGTCTCGTCACGGAGTTGATTCCCGGCGTCAGGGCGGTCGCGGTCGCGGATCAAGGCCTCCGCTACGCGACCGTCCTCGCCGCGCGCCACCGCGATGGGTAGATGGCGGTCCGGTCCCGCGTCGGAGAGGCGTTCAGATGTCGCCGACGGCGCGGCGCAGCTCGAAATCGGCCTGAATGGCGTCGTAGAGGGCGCTATAGTAATTGTCGTAGCTCTGGATGCGCGCCGTCTCAGCGTCTAAGACCTCGGTGTTGGTGCCGCGCTGCTGGAGGTATCGGCTGCGGGCGACCCGCAAGTTCTCCTCGGCCTGAACGATGGCTGCGCGGGTCAACGGAATCCGGCGCTGATTTTCCTGGCAGGTCAGCCATGCCGAGCGGACCTGGAGCTTGATGCCCGCGGCGAGGTCGTATTGCCGGCTGATACTGGAGGCAGCGCGCTCTTCCAGGGCCATCGCGTGGTGGCGCGACTTGCCTCCGTCGAAGAGGGTCCAGTTCAGGACGAAGGCGGCCGCCCCGCTGTCTGCCTCGGTGGGCAGGAATCGCGCGTTCTGGTAGAGGTTGGCGGCCAGGAAGCTGACCTGGGGCCGGGTGTTGGCCCGTTCGGCGGCGGCCTGAGCGCGGATCGAGCGCGCCTGTTCGGCCAACGAGGCCAGCTCGGGCCGATTCTTCATGGCGTAAAGGACCATGGTCTGGATCTGCGCCTCGTCCACGACGATGGGTTCCGCGTCCTGCATGAGCATGGCAGTGTCGGCGGCATCCCCGCTCCGGGGCGGGAGCGCCTCCTGCGGGGGCGCCTCCTGCGGGGGCGCCTCCTGCGCGAGCTCCTCGAGCGGGACGACGGTGTCCATCGAACGACAGAGGTAGCGGTTGTAGGTCGCCCAGGCGACGCTGAGCCGGTTGCGCGCCTGGATGTTGCGCTGCTGGGCATTGGCGCGGGCGACTTGCGCGGCCAGCAGGTCGTTGCGGATGCCCCGGCCCTGTGTGACGAGATTCGCCACGTCCCGGGCCTGGGCCGTGAGGCTGACGACGTTGCTTTCCGCCACGGCGACGCCCCGATTCGCCCGCAGCACGTCCACGTAGGCGCGGGCGACCTCGAGCTTCAGGTCCAAGGCCGTGGTGGCCTCGTCGGCCCGCGACGCGTTCAACTGAGCGCGGTTGCTGGCGACCGTGTTCCGGATCCGCCCGCCGGTATAGATTGGGACGATCGCCGCGACGGCCGAGATCGTGAACAGGTCCTGCCCGCCGCTTGCCGCCTTCGGCTGGCCGCTGCTACTGGGCACGGAGACGGGGTTTGAGAGAAATGCCTGGGCGTTGAGCGTCTGGATCTGAGGCAGCCGCGCGGAGCGTGAAGAGGCCAGCTCCTGGCTGGCTGCCGCGGACGTCTGCCGACTGGCCTGGAGCTGCGCGTTGGTCCCCAGCGCGATCGTCCAGGCGTCCCTGAGGTTCTCCGCCCGTGCGTCCCGGGCCATCACGCCGAGGACCAGCGATAGGACAAATCTCGGATCATTCCAACGAAAGCCGTGCATCAAATCGCTCCCTTGCAAGGTAGGAGCAGGCTCCGTACCCCGATCCTCTCGGTCGCTGGACGGAGCCGGCTCCCACAGAGACTTCAATGGACTGCGATGCTCCCACCATCAGACGCTGATCGTTTCATGAGCAAGACCAGGGGAATGACGGCAAACGAGAGCATGGAGAACAGCCAGAACATGTCGAGATACGAGACCGCCGCCGCCTGCTGCTGGACGATCCGGTACATCATCCCCAGCCCCTGTCGACGCGCAATGACCGGGTCGGAACCGTGGTTCCCAAGGGTGCCGGAGAGGCCCGTAAGCCACCGTGACGCCATTGGGTTCATCGGGTGGAGATGCTCGGTCAATCGGAGCTGATGGAATTGGGTCCGGCGCTGGAGTAGCGTGTTCGTGATCGCCACGCCGATGCTGGAGCCCTCGTTGCGCACCAGGCTGAAGAGGCCGGATGCGTTGTTGACTTGCTCCTTGGGGATGAAGGCATAGGCGGCCAGGTTCAGCGGCACGAACATCATCCCGGCGCCGAGCGTCTGAATGTTCCGCGGCGAGATCACCATGCCGGGCGACACGCCGAGATTCAGGCCTGACATCCACATCGACGCAACGCCCACGGTCGCGAGGCCCGCGATGATCATCTTGCGTGCGTCGACGCCTCGGCTGAGCATCAGGCCGATCAGCGGCATCTCGAGCATCGTCACCAACCCGGCGGGCGAGAGGACCAGGCCGGCATTCAGGGCCGAGTAGCCCATGAGGGTCTGGAGCATCTGGGGCAGCAGCACATTGCTGCCGTAGAGCACCGCGAATGCGAAGAAGACGCAGACCGCGGCGGCCGAGAAATTGCGGTCTCGGAACAGCCGCAGGTTGATGATCGGCGCCGGGTGTCGCAGCTCCCAGAAAATCGTGGCGATCAGCGCGGCGGCGGCGATCGCGCACAGCCAGACGATGAACCGCGAGTCGAACCAGTCGTGCTCCTGCCCCTTATCGAGCATCAGCTCCAGTGACGCCAGGCCGATCGTCAGCAGGCCGAGCCCGATGAAATCCATCCGGAACGGCTGTCCCTTCCGCGCGGCCTGTTGGGCCTTCAAATACGGCGGGTCCGAGAGCAACAGGCTGGAGAGGACGACCGAGGTCAGACCGACCGGGAGGTTGATGTAAAAGATCCATCGCCAACTGTAATTCTCGGTGATGTAGCCGCCGAGGGTTGGTCCCAGTACGGGCGCGACGAGGATCGCCAGGGTATACACGGCCATGGCCATGCCACGCTTGGCGGGCGGAAAGGTATCCATGAGGATGGCCTGCTCGGACGGCTGCAAGCCGCCACCGGCCAGGCCCTGGAGGACCCGGAACAGGACCAGTTGCTCGATGCTCGTGGCCATGCCGCAGAGCGCCGAGCTGGCCGTGAAGAGCACGACGCAGGAGAGGTAAAACCGCTTCCGGCCGATGATCGACGACAGCCAGCCTGACAGCGGCAGGATGACCGCGTTGGCAACCAGGTAGCTGGTCAACACCCAGGTGCTCTCGTGGACGGAGACCGACAGGCTGCCGGCCATGTGCGGCAGCGCGACGTTGGCGATCGAGGTGTCCAGGACCTCCATGAAGGTCGCCAGCGTCACCGTCAAGGCGACGATCCAGGGATTGATCGCCGGTCGGGCCGTTTGCCCGTCGAGGGCATCCGCGCTCATGGGTGGGCCTCCTGCTGCCTCGACGACCGGCCTGCGGGTCCGCGAAGCCGGCGACTGGCATTCGGGCTCTCCGGCGGGATCTTGACGTCGACCTCGGGGACGACCGACATCCCGACCAGGAGCGGGGCCTCGCGCGGGTTGGGCTCGACCAGGTCGATCCGCACCGGGATGCGCTGGACGACCTTGACGAAGTTGCCTGTGGCGTTTTCCGGCGGGAGCATCGACGAGGCGGCGCCGGTCGCCGGGGCGAACCCGGAGACCCGGCCGCGCACGACCCGCCCGGGATAGGCATCGACCGAGATCGCCACCGGCTGGCCGATCGTCAGGTCGGACACTTGCGTTTCCTTGAAGTTTGCCTCGATGTAGACCTCGTCGAGCGGCTGGATGGACATCAAACCCTGTCCGCCCTGCACATGGTCGCCTGGGTTGACCGACCGTCGGTTCACGAATCCGGAGACCGGCGCCCGGATCTCGGTGTAGCTGAGCTTCAACTCGGCCTCGTCGAGGTCTTTCCGCGCCCTGACCACACTGGGATGCTCGTACGGCCGGACGGGGTCGAACGACGGACCGCCCAGCATCGCGATCGTCTGATCGACCTGGGTCTGAGCCGACCGCACCGCCGGCACCGCCTCGAACCACGACTCGGAGGTGTTGTTGGTGAGCCGGATCAGGGCCGCGTGCAAGGCTTCCGGCTCCATGGTGTGCATGCCGGAGGCGAGGCCCAGGTTGGCCAGGATCTGATGCCCCGCGGCCACGGCGCGACGGACCTGGGTGTCGGTGCGATCGAGGTCCGCGGGGATCTGCTCGGGGTGATGATAGTCCGGGGCCAGCGCGAGCAGGGCTCGGGCCTGCTGGACCGACTGCTCGGCCACCTTGCATTTTTCGCGTGCGCTCTCGAACGCCGCCAGCTTCTGGTCGAGCTCCTCGCGGGTCGCCGTCTGAGAGTTGACCAGGTTCTTGACGCGCACGCGGTCCTTCTGCGCGAGCACGAGCTCGGCATACGACGCGCGGAGCGAGGCGGCCTGGGACCGCAGGCCGGCGATCCGGGACCGCACCTGCTCTTGCTGCCCCTCGACGGCCCGCCACGCCTCCTCCAGCGCGGCCACCGAGGACTGGACCTGGTCCCGAGCCTGATCGAGTCCGGCGCGGGCGGTCTCCAGCAACTTCACCATCCGGTCCACATTCAACTTCGCCTGCTGCAAGTCCGACCGCATCTGGTCGACCGCGATCCGGAACGGCTGGCGATCGAGGCGGACCAAGATCGTCCCGCGCTCGACGTAGTCGTCGTTGTGGACCAGCACCTGTTCGACGACGTCGGCGAGGCGGCTGGCCACCGTCGTCGCATCACCGACGACGAAAGCGTCGTCGGTCGAGACGTGCGAGAAATAGTCCCGGACCCACGGCCCCCCCTTCCACGCGCCGAGGACGACCGCCAGGCCGCCGGCAATCGCCATGATGACCCAGCGCCCCGGCCTCCGTGGTCGCCCGCCCACGGCCGAGTTCGCATGATTCTCGTTATTTTCCCCGTGCGGTCCATTCCGCGACGCGTGCCCCGCCGAGGCGACCGTCCTCGCCCCCGTAACCGCCACGCCCTCACCGCCCGATCCGACTGGCTCCGCCATGTCCGCGGCCCCCCATCCTTGAGGTTGACCTTCTGCGTCATCGGCGCGATCGCGCCCTACGTGTAACTGAACTGACCGGTCAGTCATTTTTTAGAACTGACTGGTCAGTCATTATAGGGCGGGTCGGATTTCGCACAAGAGCAGACGGGCGGTGTCTGGTAGAATCGTGGACCGACCGGGCGAGGCGGCCGGCCGCGGTGTGGCCGGGGCATTCCGGGTATGTCGAGGACAAGGACGAAGTGACGCGTGCGAACTGCAGACCCGGCCAAGATGAGGCGGATCATTGATGCGGCGATCCAGCTCTTCGCGGAGCGCCCCTTCCACGAGGTGCGGATGGAGGACATCGCCGCGCGGGCGAAGGTCGCCAAGGGGACGCTTTACCTCCATTACAAGGACAAGGAAGACCTGTTCCTAGGGATCATGAACGACGGGTTGCAATCGCTGGTCGAGCGGCTCGAGGAGAGCCTGAGCGAGGAGATGCCGCCGGAGGAGAAGCTCCTGGTGATGAACCGCGAGTCGTTCCTTTACTTCGAGCGTAATCACTTCTTCCTGGACGTGATCCAGCGCGTCGAGTTCATCCGGTTCGGGGCACGGTCCGCGTGCTTTGAAGAAACCCGTGCCCGGATGCAGGGGATTCTGCTCCGGATCCTCCGCGAGTTCCCGTCGCGAGAGCGATCTTCTGACCAAGAGCTCGCACTGGAGGTGGTGGCGCACTCGGGCATGATGAAGGAGATCTTGCACAGCCTGCCGCGCCCGTGGCCGGAAGACCTCCCTGAGCGGGTGACGCGCCTGTTCCTGCACGGCATCGGCGTCGCGCCGAAAGGCCGCAAGCAAAGCCTTGGTCATGCACCCTTTGTCCGGGATGAATAAGGGGACCGGAACGTCAGCTTGCTCTTCCCGGTGATGGTTCTCGACGACCCTCTGGTTCAAGAATGAGGATGGGGTGTATTCTCTTGGGGCTTCGGTGAAGTGCGGGGTTCGCCCCCTCATGGCTCACTCAGTAATTGAACAACCGGCTCACGCTCTTGCGGCGATGAATCGACATGATGGCGTCGGCGAAGAGACTGGCGACGCTGATGACCTTGCAGCAGGGCGGGAGGGTTTCGAAGCGGTATTCGATGGTATCCGTGAAGACCAGTTCCTTGATCGGGCTGTGGGCGATCTTGGCGGCGGATCCGCGCGAGAAGACGCCGTGCGAGACGCAGGAGTAGACATCCTTGCAGCCACGCTCCTTGCAGGCAATGGCCATCTCGATCAAGGTTCCGCCCGAGACTGTGAAGTCATCGACGATCAGGACGTTCTTGCCCCGAACGTCGCCGACGATGTCGAGCATCTCGGCCTTCTCGTCGTGGCCGCGGCGAACCTTGTAGCCAAAGACGACGCGGGGGGGCCCCGGGGCGTGAATCATCTCGGCATACTTGTAGGCCTGCTTGCCAAAGCCCACGTCGGGTGAGGCGACCACCAGGTCGGGAATCTCTTTCTCGCGAAAGTAGTCGACGAGCACTGGCATGGCATAAAGATGGTCGACCGGGATCTTGAAGAACCCCTGGATCTGCGGGCTATGCAGATCCATGGTCAGGACCCGGTCGGCGCCAGCGGCTTCGATGCAATCGGCACAGACGCGGGCCCGGATCGACACTCGGGGCTCGTCTTTCTTGTCTCCCTTGGCATAGGAGAAAAAAGGGATCACGGCCGTGACCTGGGTTGCGCTGGCGCGTTTGAACGCGTCGATCCAGAAGAGCAGCTCGACGAAGTTGTCGTTGACCGGGTAATCGGTTCCCTGCACCACGAAGACATCGCGGCCGCGCACGTTTTCGAGCACGCGGACAAAGACGTTCCCTTCGCTGAAAACATGAGTCTCCGACTGCGCGAGATCGACTCCCAGGTGGCTACAGATCGCCTGCCCCAGCGAGGAGCTCGCACTGCCTGCGAAGATCTTCAACTCGCCGTAGGGGTCGGTCCTCTTCGAGGACTCGTCACAACAGATCAACGACTTGTCCATGGCCACGGTGGATGTCCTGCTGATCGGGTTCGGAAATCACGGCAGAAACGCGTTGGGACATTTCTCGGATCGCCCTGCGCCCGACCGTGGACGCGATTACTCGTCCTGAACCAACCACTTTATATCTTAACAACCGCCAGGGACACTTGCCAGCAAGGCAATCGAACTTCGAATCAGCAGCCGCCAAGGCAACCACGCCGGCACTCGACCCCCTGCCCTTTTCCGCCGGCCAGTCTACAATACTCACTCTGGATACGAGCGCGCGTCGCATTCGAGATCACCGGCCACCATGAGGTTTTCTGGCATGACTCGCCATCTTTCGTCCCGCCGCCGCCTGCTGGTCGCATCGGGTCTGTTCGCATTTTTCGGTCTGACATTCACCGCTCTCTTCCCCCGTTTCTTCTCCAGACCTCGCAGCCTTCCAATTCAAGACCGTTCGGCACCGATCCAGGTTCAGTTGGCCTCTTTTGGCCAGGACGCCGAGCCGAGTCTCGAGGGCGGTGTGGGCTGGATCAACTCTGGTCCGATCAACCTGGCGCAGCTCAAGGGAAAGATTGTCTTGCTCGATTTCTGGACGTATTGCTGCATCAATTGTCACCACGTCCTGCCCACCCTGGCGCGGCTCGAGGCGAAGTACAAGAACGAGCTGGTCATCATCGGCGTCCACTCGGGGAAGTTCGACGCCGAGAGAAACAGCGAGAACATCCGCCGCAAGGTCGCCGAGTACCGGATCAAGCACCCGGTGGTCAATGATGCCAACATGGTGATCTGGGAGCGATTTCAGGTGTCGAGCTGGCCGACCCTGGTTCTGATCACTCCCGACGGCCGGTTCGCTGGCGCGCGGGGCGGAGAAATCCCTTTCGACGAGCTTGATCGCATGATCGGTCAGGTTGCCACGAAGTTCAAGGACCAGCTCAATCTCAAGCCTCTCGAGTTTCCCGCCGAGAACGACCGTGCAGACCAAGGCGCGCTCCTCTATCCGGGAAAGGTCCTGGCCGATCGGGCAGGGAACAGACTGTTCATCTCCGACACCGGACACAACCGGATCGTCGTGACCGACCTGAACGGCAAATCGCCGGTCGAGATCGGCTCGGGTGGCGAGGGGCTCGTCGACGGCGGCTATGATAAAGCCCGCTTCAACCGGCCGCAGGGAATTTGCCTCGCTGCTGCGACCCTCTACGTCGCCGATACAGAGAACCACGCGATCCGGGCCATTGATCTGAAGTCCAAGATGGTGCGCACCATTTCCGGGACCGGATCTCAGGCGGCCCGAAGCCCGCTGGACCGGTACGTCGGGGCGGCCAGGACGAGCGCTCTGAGCAGCCCGTGGGACATCATCCAGGTTCCCGGCTCACCTGCGTTCTACATCGCCATGGCCGGTCCGCACGAGATCTGGAAGCTCAACCTCAAGACCGGCAAGATCGGCGTCTGGGCGGGGTCGGGTTATGAGAACATCGAGGATGGCAATCTCGACACTGCCAAGTTCGCGCAACCCAGCGGACTGGCAACGGACGGTAAGAACCTCTTTGTGGCCGACTCCGAAGTCTCGGGGGTCCGCGTGATCTCAGGGATCAAAACCGATCATCCGGAGGTCGGCAGGATCGTGGGTCAAGGCCTCTTCAAGTTCGGCGACATCGACGGCACCGGCGCAGACGTCCGCCTCCAGCACTGCCTCGGCCTGGCCTACGGCGGCGGCAAGCTCTTCATCGCCGATACCTACAACAACAAGATCAAGGTCTGCAATCCCAATACCCTCACAGTCATGACGTTCGCCGGCGACGGCAAGCCCGGCAGCGGGGACGAATCGCCCCGCTTCTATCAACCCGGCGGTTTGAGCGTGGCTGGAGACAGCCTGTATGTGGCCGACACGAACAATCACAAGATTCGCGTGATCGATATCAAGTCGGGAGTGGTCAGGACACTCGAGATTGCTGGCCTCAATGCTCCTCGTTCGGAGAAGGTTTCCGCGATCCAGGCCGACTGATCACCTGCCAGCGACGTGGATGAGGCCCCTCCTTGATTTATTCCTCATCCCGGGTTTCGCGGATCAGCAGGACGGCCAGATTCACATTCCCGACGCGCGCTCGCATTTCTTCGCGCATTCGGTCCATGCGTTCCGCAGCCTGACGCATGGAATCGGGATCGCGGACCCCCTCGAGAGCGCGATCGATGGCCGCTTGTACTTCTGGGTCGACGTTGCGGGGTCGAGATGAACCTCGACTGGCCGGGTAGACATCGCGAGCCGCTGACCTCGGGCCTTCCGTGCGCCTTGCGTCCTCGGGTATAAGCTTCGACTGGCTGTTCTCGGCGACGGGAGCGAATTTCCAGCGAACTTCGAGACTGTAGCATCGCTACCGGGGCCGATTCGAAGATCGCTCGGCAGGAACAGGGAGAATCGACTTGGGACCCGCCCAATGTCTCCGAGTTGGCCCCCAACTCGGCGAACGGCTTGATCCCAAGCCTAATTGCGTAGGCCAAGTCCCAACCGCCCGGTAACGTTGCTGTAGTCTCCCGAAAGCCGGCAAAATTTCTTGACCGATCAAAACACAAAGCGCATATTGTGTCTGGATCGTCGACCTTTTCAAGGTGTTCCTCTCTCGATCGTTGCGGGTCATCGAGGGCTGTCGATTTCTCGGCGTCGCCTCGTGCACGCGGCTACTTTCGCCTGCCGTCGATCATGCATCCCGCTCGATGTCTGGGAGTAGTGCATCCCGTCCCGGATCGTCTCCTTTTCCACCCTCGAGGAGGCAGAATGGCTAATCCGCTGACTCTCATCATGCCAGTCATTCCTGGTACGAGCGCATCGACAATCGCCGCGGCGCTGCAGGCTAACCAGGCGAATATCAATGCGGCCCTGGCTTCGATCGGCACGGTGCATTTCGCCCGCTTCCTGGTGCTGGACACTTCCACGCCCAACCTGCAGCCCGGCGGAAACTCCCAGGACTCGCTCGCCCTTGCTGTCATCACGGAGTACGACGGTGACTTCGACATCTACATCCAGGACTTCGTCACGCAGATCGGTGCCGTGTTTAACGCGCTTCTTGCCTTCGTGATCGGCGGCTCGGCGCTGGTCCCCGTCGCGAGCAACGTCAGCGCCTTCACCGCCTTTATCCGGCAGAACGACGCCTCGCAGCACGTGCCGAACACGACTCTCTACAGCGCATATTCTTACACCGTGCAGCAAATCCTTGCAGCCGGCGGATGACAATCCCTCGTGGGAGCACCTCCGGCGGGGCGATCGCCTTGCGCCACCCAATCTAATGACTCCGCACAGTTCCATGACCAATCCACCGATCGATTACGCCGACGTCCAGGGCACCATCCTCCGCGGGTACCGCGTGGATCTGGCGCGTCACTTCATCCTGAGCATTACCGACGTGGCCGGGGCCAGGTGCCTGATCGGCTTGATGGTCAGCGGGGCCGCCGATGTGCCGCAGATCACCTCGGCGGCGCGATGGAAGGTGAAGCCGAAATACTTCGTGAACATCGGCTTCACCTGTGCGGGCCTGGCGGCGCTGGGACTCACGCCGGCGCAGCTTGCCACCTTCGACGCGGGATTCCAACGTGGGGCGACTAACCCGAAGACAGCCCAAATCGTTGGCGACGTGGGCGAGAGCGACCCGACCACATGGGTCGGCGGACTCTCCGACGGCGCGGCAGTACACGTTGTGCTTAGTCTCTGGGTGAGCCATGACCGAATCGACTTGGTCGAGGTGACGGCAGAATTGCGCGCGGCGTTTGCGTGCTGTATGAATGAGTTGTCGGCGCACGACGCCCACGCATTGCCCGCTAACCACATCCACTTCGGCTTCCGCGACAATATTGCGCAGCCAACCGTAATGGGTGCACCGCCCCGGAAGTGCTCGGTGCCCGACCACCAGCCCGTGGTGAATACTGGAGAGTTCCTACTGGGCTACACCAACGCGTACGGCTCCACGTATTCCGTCCAGCCACTCGAGCTGTCCACCAATAGCAGCTACTCCTCGTTCCGCATCCTGGAGCAGGACGTGCCTGGTTTCGAACGGTTCCTCACGACGTACGCGGCCCAGGCGAAAGTCGACCCCGAGATGCTGGCCGCCAAGATTTGCGGTCGCTGGCGCAACGGGAATCCACTGGAGCTGGCTCCGAACGCGCCGGGAACCGTCCTGCCGTTGAGCAAGCTAAATGATTTCACTTACGTGAGTCAACACACGCAAGAGGATGATACGCTGGGGCTGAAATGCCCGATCGGGTCGCACATCCGTCGCAACAACCCACGCAGCGCCGCGGTTGTGGGCGGCACGGACTCCACACACCATCGCATTGTGCGCCGCGCCATGCCGTACGGCCCGGCGTACGATTCCGCGCATCCCGACACAAATTTGCGCGGACTCATCGGCCACTTCATCAATGGTAGCATTACGAACCAGTTCGAATTCCTGATGAGCCAGTGGGACAACACGTCCTCCTTCGTCAAGTCGGCGGCGGCATCCTGCGGATCAGGCATCGGCAATGCGGTCTTCAATATCAGCGGGCAGGACGTGTTCCTGGGAGTCAACGACCCTTCAGGCAGCTCCTTCACCCTCGCGGGGTGCAGTGCGACAGGCAAGGACAACACCACAATCACCGGCTTCGGGCGTCTGATCACTACACGCGGTGGCGCGTATTGCTTCCTGCCCAGCATTACAGGTCTGCGGTACCTCGCCAGCCTCGCTTCCCCGACTGCCTGATCCCAATTAAAGATTCGCACTGTAGGCGCGATGACGAGCAGAGCGTGCTCTGCCCCATCAAAAGCGGCGGAAATCACCGAAGTGAGAGTTGCCGGGACACCATACGCAACTGCTTAGCGCGGTTTACTTACGGGTTGCTGGCGCGAATAATCCTATAGTAAGGGACGCAAGAGTCTTCTTGGCAAGGCCTTGGAGCAGAAGGAGGCTGACCATGGGACCCTATTCGATGGATCTCCGGGAGCGTGTTGCGGCGGCGATCGATGAGGGCGAAGGCTCCCAACGTCAAATCGCCAAGCGATTCCGCG
>JAFAHT010000563.1 GCA_019237095.1 Planctomycetaceae bacterium | reverse complement strand
TTGCGGCGAATATACCAATTCCGATCCGTCGGTCCTACCGGCTATTTTACCGGCTTCGTCCCCCAAATCGGGGAAAAGGCGATGGGACGGCAGGCAAAGTTGAGGCGGAAGGGTGAGTATTGGGCAACGGACGCTGGAGGCGAAATGCGAAATTCTTGCCCAATAAATTTGAGTGTGACACGCATGATGTCACCGACGAGAGTTACGTTGCTCTACATGGGGCCGCTCAAGGCGACGATCTAAACACTTGAATCCTACCGCTTGAATCTCGGTCCGCGAGAAGACCGAAACGTGGCGCCTTGAGGCCGCAGGATGAGATCCTCTCCAAGGGCAAACCGGACGGGGCCCACTTCGGCCCCAGAGCGGGCGAAATCAGGAGTGACATAGGATGTATCAGGCACCAGGACAGACCGAAGCAACACCCAGCGCAAAAGGATCTGTGATCCCATGCCCGGAATGGGCGAATCGCCGCGCCAGCGAGCAAGCGACCCGCGCCGCCCAGGCCCGGCAGACCAGTGGAAGACGGCGATTCGTGGACCCCACCACGTGCGAGCGCGATTACTCCCAGGCGGAGTTGGAGTTCATGCTCGCCATGAATGAGTACAAGCACAAGAGTGGCCGAATGTTTCCCACCTGGAGCGAAGTTCTCGAGGTCCTCCGCAACCTGGGCTACGAAAAGATTCCGGCCGCCAGCGCGGCGGACTGAAAACCCGCGATCCCACCTGTACATACCAGACCGGTCATCCAGGCCACAGGGGCACGCTTCCAGCGGACTGGACTCTCTTGATCTTGGCTTGAACAAGCAAGCGAAAACAACCCGATCCCCGTGGAGCAACGTACCGCCATCGCCGTTGCTACTTTGCGCCGGCCCCCGGCGCACCGCCTCGGCCCGTTGACAGCCACGGGGAAACTCCCTATCGTTAACTCGATTCGTCGCTGACCAATCGCTTCGAGCCAACCAGCGCAAAGCATCGAACGCGGTCGATCCAAGCTGTTTGGGAACTGGAGTTTGCTTCTCCAGGCTGCCCGAGCTTGAAAGGAACACCGCAAGATCGTGCCGGTGTTTGATTGGCTGCCGCATTCGGCGAAAAGGCCCCATGACCGTACGCACCCGGTTTGCTCCCAGTCCGACCGGCTTTCTACATATCGGCGGAGTGAGAACGGCCCTGTTCAACTGGCTGCTGGCCCGGCATTTCGGCGGCCAGTTTCTGCTGCGGATCGATGACACCGACCAGGAGCGGCACGTTGAGGATGCCGTCAAGGGCATCCTCGACGGTTTTCGGTGGATCGGCATCGATTGGGACGAAGGACCAGACGTCGGTGGACCCAATGGTCCCTACTACCAGTCTCAGAGGACCGCGAATTACCAGGCGGCGGTGCGGCGGTTGATCGATTCCGGCCACGTTTACCGCGACTACAGCACCGAGGCAGAGCGGGCGGTCGAGAAGGCGGCTGCGGAGCGGGCCAAGCGGGCTTATCGATTCCGTCGCCTGGCGCTTTCCCCCGAGGAACTCGCCCGGAACGAGAGCGAAGGCCGCCCGTACGCCTTGCGGTTCCAGGTGCCTCTGGGCCGCACCTTGGTCGTTCACGACCTGATCAAGGGGGATATCACTTTCTCGACCGATGACATCGGCGATTTCGTGGTTGTGCGTCCCGACGGTTCGCCGCTCTACAATTTCGCCAGCGTTGTCGATGACCTCGCAATGGGGATCACTCACGTCGTCCGGGCGGAGGAACACCTCTCCAATACCTTTCCCCAGCTTCTGGTCTTCGAAGCCCTGGGCTCTGCGCTGCCGGCTTTTGCCCACGTGCCTTACGTGGCTGAACCGGGGTCCAAAGCGAAGATGTCGAAACGCAAGATCCAGCAATACGAGGACCAAGGCGTGCTTGTCTACCTGCACCAGTATATCGAGCGCGGTTATCTTCCCGACGCCCTGCTCAATTACCTGGCCCGGCTGGGCTGGAGCTATGACGCCACCCAGGAGATCTTCAGCCGTGCGGAGCTGATCGAGAAGTTCACGCTCGAGAGGGTCACCAGCTCGCCGGCCAGCCACGACCAGGACAAGCTCTTCTGGATCGAAGGGGAGTGGATGAAGGTACTTCCCCTTGAGCGGAAGATTGCCGGCGTACTGCCCTACCTCAAGAGCGAAGGACTGGTCGCCGAGCCCGTCACGGATGCCGATCGAGCCAAGATCGAGGCGGTGATCCTGGCACTGGGCGACCGGCTCAAGGTCTTTTCGGATATCCTCAAGCTAGGCCGGTTTTTCTTCACCAAGGAGGTCGTCCACGATCCCGACGCCGTTAAGAGACGATTGCGCAAGGACACCGTGCCGGCGATGCTGGCCGCGCTCGATGCGGTCCTGGCAGAGGTCGAGCCCTACGACCTGGCGACTCTCGAGAAGGTGATCCACGCGTATGCCGAGCGCTCCGGGCGCAAGATGGGCGACGTGGTCAATCCACTGCGGGTCGCCACGACCGGTCAGGGTGTCGGTCCAGGGCTCTACGACTGCCTGTTCATCCTGGGCCGGGAGACGTGCCGGACCCGGATCGCGCAGACCCTCGACATGCTCAAAGCGGAGCCCACCACGGCCTGACCCATGCCTTGAATGACCAATCCCCTGCCGAAATGACCTCTCCCTGGCAGTACGCCCGGCGGCCGACCTGGCCGCCGCGTGCGGCCTCGGAACAACCTGAACGACCAAGAGGATGACCCAATGCGCATCTTTGTCAGCGGTTCGATGGCCTACGACTATATCATGGTCTTCCCGGGACGGTTCCGCGATCACATTCTGCCCGACAGGATGCACGTCCTGAGCGTCTCCTTCCTGGTCGATTCGCTGCAGCGACGACGAGGCGGAACCGCAGCCAACATTGCCTACAACCTGGCGCTCCTGGGCGAGCGACCGGTGGTCGTGGGGACCGTGGGAGACGACTTCGGCGAGTATCGCAACTGGCTCGACAACGTGGGAGTCGATTGCTCAGCGATCAAGGTCATCTCGGGCGAGCACACCGCGTCGTGTTTCATCAACACCGACCTTCAAGATAACCAGATCAGCGCCTTCTATCCCGGGGCCATGGCCCAGGCGGCGACCGTCTCACTCCACGAAGTCGGTGTGACGCCCGCTGATCTGGTGATTATCGCACCCAATGACCCGAAGGCCATGGCGCGTTACGCCGCCGAGTGCACGGCCGCCGGTATTCCCTATCTCTATGATCCTTCCATGCAGCTTCCGCGGATGGATCGAACCGAGCTGGAGGAGGGATGCAAAGGGGCCAAGGTGCTGGCCGGAAACGACTACGAGTTTGGCCTGATGGCTGAGAAGCTGGGTCTGTCGGAACCGCAACTGCGGCGCCGGACGCCCATCACGGTCATGACCCGCGGCGAGGCCGGAGCCTTGATCACGGTGGCTGGCCAGGAGTATGAGATTCCCCCGGCCAAGCCCGCGAAGGTCGTCGATCCCACCGGCGCCGGTGACGCCTTCCGCGCCGGCTTCGTGATGGGCATGAGTAAGGGGCTGTCCTGGCCGGTGGTCGGCCGCCTGGCGGCCTTGACGGCTGTTTACGCCATTGAACATCATGGAACTCAGGAGCACAGTTACTCCATCAAGGAATTCGTGGTCCGGTACAACCAGAACTACGGAGCCTCCAGCGAGATCGAGTCACTGTTGCCAGGCGCTCGGGGCAAGTCGTGATCCGGGTCCAACCCCTGACCTCTCGTCGCGGTCCGAGGACCACCGAAGGCAAGCATGCCAGTGTTCCGTCTGGGCCCCGAACCGATCTTCCCGCCGGCCGATCTGGCCGAGCCGGAGGGAGTGCTGGCGCTCGGCGGCGATCTGGAGACGGAGCGGCTGCTGACCGCCTATCGCCAGGGGATTTTTCCCTGGTATGAGCCGGG
>JAFAHT010000507.1 GCA_019237095.1 Planctomycetaceae bacterium | reverse complement strand
TCAGATGCACGAGCCGTACCGGACACTCCTGAGCCACTTCCGGCACGAGATCGGCCATTACTTCTGGCACCGGTTGCTCCATGGGGCCGATCAGGTCGATGAGTTTCGATGGCTCTGCGGCGACGAGCGTCAGGATTATGGCCGGGCGCTCGATCGCCATCATCAACAGGGTGCCCAGGTTGACTGGGCGATGTCGTTCGTCTCCGCTGTTGCGGGATCGGCCGGTGCGATTCCGGCTCCCTTGGTGGATATCGATTCAACGTCAATGAGCCATTAGACCCCTTTAAGGGGAAAATTTGGCGCACTTGAGTCAAGTTTATTGGTCAAGCTGCCACAGGAACTCTCGCTTTCTCCATATATCGGTTCACCTCTTGATCGAAACGGTCGAGCGCCCGGCGCAGAGGGGTGTCGTCGGGGAGGTCTTCGGCGAAGAGTTCCCCGAGTGCCGGCCGGAACAATCGCGCGTGGCACCGCGTAAACCATAAGGCCACTCGCAGCCCCTTATCGGTCACTGTATAGCGATGCGAACCCGGTGCGCGTTCGATCAACCCGTGCAGGCGCAAGCGGCGCAGTTGGTAGGTCAGCCGACCCTGGGTCCATTGGCTGGGATCATCCCCCAGCAGTGAAGCCAGATGCTCCCGCAGGTCACGACTGCGCAATCCCCGGGGCAGCAACCGAAACACCAGCAACACGCTCAACAACGCCTGCACCCCCTCATCACCGAACCGCAAGGCCGACGCCCGTTGCTCCCCCACGCGGCAGGGACCGGTCACGTCCCGGAACACCTCTTCGGAAAAGGCGAAGTCTTGGCTGGCTTTTTGGACGTTCAACAGACGTCGATTGGTCTGAAAACCAAGCTCCCGCAGCGCGGGAAGATTCACCAGCTTCCGCCCCAAGCCGAAATCCCAGGGATCGTTCACGGTCAGCTCCGTCCGCAACGCACGCCCTTCCTTGAAGTATTGCTTCAGCCGACTGGATTTATAGTCCACGTACAGCGAGGGGATCACCCCCTCGCGCACCACGCGGGTGCGGAACGGACCCGGCGTCCGCTTGGTCACGCGCCGCGCGAAGATCAATTGCAGGTTGTCGGGACGCCCCAGGTCGATGTTCTCGCGGAGGACCTCCTCGAAGAAGATTCGGCCGTGCACCGGTCGATCCACGACCTGCGTGAGCGCGAACTCCACCTGGCTGATGGAGGCCTGATAACGATAGCCAACCCGCTGTTCGTCCACCGTGAACGGACAGGGGAGATGATGCTGCCACTTGCTCAAGAACAGCAGGATTCGTGCAGGCGTTAAACCGTCGGCCAACTCCTGCATCCGCTTGGGGTTGTCGCAGCTCAGGATGCCGTTGGCCAATTCCTCGTAGCCGATGCCTTCCTTGGCGAGTTGACGTTTGAGGTATTCATGGCCGTTGAAACACAGCTTGGCACCATACGGGAAGTACGAGCTGTACTTGAGGAAGAACGGCCCGAAGTCCACGTCCACGGCATAGAAGTAATATTGATTGACCATCGCAGTGGTTTCGACGATCCAGGGGTAGGTTTCGCCGCGTTCGTTGCGTCGTCCCTCGGTGCGGAAGGTCCGGACCTTCTCCTGGGCCTTGCCGATCAAGAGCACCCCCTCGGGTGTCGAGAATTGAGCCACGTACTCCGCCGCCAGGTCTTCTTTGCGTTGACCCTTCTCGAAACCGATGATCGGGATACCATGATCCTCTGCGAAACGGTTGATGCTCCGGAGGAATCGCTCCGAGATCTCCTTCATCTGATGGGATGACACAGCGCCTTGCCCATAGTGGTCGCGGAGGAACTGGAACACGGCGCGGGGAGTTTGCAGCTCGGGCTGGTAGACGTTGAGATAGACCCGGTCGAGGGATTCCAGTTCGAGAGTTACGTGGTCTTCGATGACTTGGGCGACGGTGCGTGGTAAGCTCATGACAGGTTCCGGGGGGTCAGGTCCACAGGACCACCAACCGCTCAGCGGTTTCATGAACAGGGGAAATCCCTCCTGTTTTCGACTCCCCGAAGCCCTCTGTCCAGAGCCTGGTCCTCATGCGTCAGTTGGTTGGAGGCAAAGCCTCGCTAGGATCTCGCCATCGAATTGCCATACCTCAGGAATCTTGAGAGCGCCGTAGATGCTCAACCTCCGCCCCGAATTGCCTGTGATGTCGATCTCGATGGCGAGATCGGGGGGAGGGTCGAACTCCAGATCGATGCTCTTCGAGTCACGGATCTTGCAAGCGCTTGAGATGTAGAAGCACTCATCGGGCTCCAATCCGCGATTGATGACTTCACGGCCCAAGGTGGTCGATCCGAAGGAATAGAGGTCCAGGTCAAGCTCTTCCGTGAGCGTCTCGATCAAGCGCCCGAAGAGCGATTTGTAACGCTCGTGAATCGGTAGTGGCGTCATCAGCTCCAGGGTCCCTCGATCATAGGTCACTCGAACCGGTCGATCTCCCAGGATCTTGAGGAGTGACTGGTAGCCTTCCCAGTCGATATCGTGGAGGACGAATCGCTGAGTGGCGCCTTGGAGCCGTTCCGAGACAGCAGTCGACATTCCCTTCTCCTTTATGACACGGTCAACAGCCTGAGCGCCGATGCGCCACGACCGAGTTGGTGGTGCCCAGGTCGATGCCGACGAAGGTGGACACATCAGGATATCGCACTTCCAGCCCCGGGTCCATCTTCAGCGACTTGCCCCAGACACGGCAGCACGGCTTCTCTCACCCACGCTCGAAGCGTGCGCGCCCATTGGGTGTCATCGTGGGTTTCCTCAAACTGGGCAAAGCGGCCGATCTCCTCGATCGAGATCCAGGGCAAGGCCTGGCTCCTGAAGATCTCGCGATAGGAGCCATCAGTCTGGCGATCAAGGATTCGGAGGGTCCGGCCATCGAACCTCCAGATCTCGGGAACACCGAGGACTCCGTAGAGCCCCAGTCTGTTGAGTGCCGACCGAGTGATCTCGATCTCGATGGCCAGATCCGGAGGCGGATCAATCTCGAGGTCAAGGTTATGCCTGTCTTTGATGCGGGTGAGATCACCCACGTAGAAAGAAGCGTCCGCTTCCAGGCCCCGATCAAGATCCTCGCGCTTGAGAGTTGTTGCCCCCGCCGCGATCAACGGAATACCGAGTTCCTCGGTCAGAATCTCGACCATCCGGGCCAGCAGTGACCTGTTCCGTTCGTGCTTGTAAAGCGGCGACATCAGTTCCACGTCTCCCCGGTCGTATGTCAAGCGGACCGGCTGGTCTGCCACCATGCTCAACAGGGTCTGGTAACCCTGCCAGCCGACCCCTCGGATGAGCACGCGCAGCTCTCCTGACGCGGGTGTGACCGCTGTTTCGACAACGGTGGCCATGGACGTTTCTCCTTATCCCCGTATGATAACTAGATTTATTGGTTATGGAAGCTGTCCTACTTTCTTATCCGTGTTCCAACCGTGTTTCATCCGTGGCTGAGAAATCTTCTCTGTTGCCTTGCGAAGACCCCTGGCTTTCCGCTCGAACTTCCAGTTGGGGCCGATGCTCTACCGGCGGAACAATGATGCGGTGGTTCCTTGCGAGAGACAAGAGGGGCGCCTGGGCAACTGACTGGCGACGAATTCCCACAGAATTGTGAACGGGCAACCGTTCGGAATCGGAGGAAAAAAGGGGAAGCTATTGCTGGCCCATTCCGCTCGAGCGGCCACATAATTCTGAGCCGCCCGCTGGCGAGCCTTCTCCAGTTCCTCCCGGGGCACGAGCGTCTCGGGCGGCAGCTCGCGAACCGCTTCGGTCCCGCGGGTCATCGTTCCGGAATGGCAGCAGTCGAAGATGACCCAGACGTGGGCCTTCTTGGCGGTGATCGCACGGAGCCAGACCCCGATTTCGTTGTCGACGATCGCGTTCGGCACTCGCTCCGGAACTCCGCGCCACGAGCTCACATCGGCCGGGAGGAAGATCTCATCGATCCCGTCGGGCTCGGGGTAATCCGGGTCCGGCGGAACCTGCTCCGGCTGTCGGCCGCCGTGGCCGGCAAGCAGGATCACGACCTGGTCTCCTTCGCGACCCTGCTCGGCCAGTTGATGGAACTCCCGCTCGATGTTCGTCCGGGTCGGCCGCCGGGCTTGGGTGCCCTCCTCTTCGGTCAGAGTGACGATGTCCGCGGGCTGGAACTGGAACTGTTTCTGCAACAATCGCCGCATCAGCCGCACGTCGTTGGCCGGGCCGGCAAGGTGGTGGTCCCGGGTCAGATGGTCGTACTTCGCCACGCCGACCAGCAGGGCACGACGGCCGGCGCCCTTCCTCGCCGGGTCGTGGTCGGGCTTTGCGGCTTGGGCCGTCACGATCGGCCCTTCGGCCGGACGAGAGACTACGGGCGCGGCCATCTCCCGGGCGGGCAAGGAAGAATCCACCCTCCAGTTGCGAGCCGCCACCATACCGAGTCCGAGCCCGCCGACGATCACTGCGGCCTTGGCGATCCAGCGGGGCAAGAGATAGCAATCCATTGGTTGTTCCTGGAAAGCTGTCCTGGAAGTCCAGTTCGACGCGCCCCGGCGAGCTGGAAGGCACGCTGCAACCCCAGCACCCCCTCGCCACCGGCCACCTGACCCCGGCCCGTGTTGCAGGCGCTGAGGACGACCAGCTCCACCTGGCCCAGCTCCAGCTCGGCCGCTTCCAGGGCGGTGAGGATTGTCTCTTCCGGCCGCCGGTCCGACCGGTTGACCCCGGCGAACACCAGCCCGGAGAGCAGACCCGGGTGCCGCCCGGCCACCCCGGCAAGGAGACGCAGGTCTCCCCGCTCCAGCGCGGCCCGCTGCTCGGCCAGGAGGATCGACGACTCCGACTCGCCGGCGAAGAAGCCGTGGGTGGCCAGATGGACGAACTGATGCGACGGTATGGCGGCCAGGATCGCTTGCTTGGTGGCTTGGTCTTTGCCCAGCACGAGCGGCGGGGGAGCCTGCGGGAATGTGCATCGGAACCGTTTCTCCAGGTCATTGACCTCGCTCTCGGTCCCGGCCAGCGGCCTGAACACCGGCACTGGTGGCAGTTTGCCGGCTCGCGCCCCTGCAGCCGGAGCATTCTGCTCGCCGAAGTCGATGCCACCGGCGAGCAGAAGGGAGGGTTGCTCGCTCGCCAGCCGCGGCTTGCCGCGGAGCAACTCCGGCAAGAGGTGGGGGACGGGCACGACGGCGAAGGCATGCTCGTGGACCAAGAAGGTGCCCTGTTTCGAGCCGGGGAGGGCGGCCCAGGGCAGCCCGTGCAGCGGTCCGTCCGGCGACACCAGCACCTTTGATCCCCGCGGGATTCGGCTGGGTGGCTGGGACCCACCGCCAATGCCTCAGATCGAAGTCGCCTGGACCTAG
>JAFAHT010000390.1 GCA_019237095.1 Planctomycetaceae bacterium | reverse complement strand
CAAGAAGAAGTGACTCGCTGCTTGCTCGAATCCCGCACGGCGGGATCGCTCGTGACGTAAACTCTCGACTTTCGTGATTTGCGGTCTCTTTCCCCCGGGGTTACCCGGGGGTTTTTGTTGCGCCCCAGAGATCGGAACCCGAAACTCGGAGTTCTTGATCTGGAATCTCGAATTGTGGGCTGGGATCTGGAGCTGAGCCCCTACGAATCCGGACCTATCCCGGCCGCATTCGTGTGCGGCTGTTCTCCGCCGTGGATGAACTGCAAGGGATCGCGCTCTTGCAGGCTGGGCCAGACCGTCAGATCAGGAAAGGCACGGGCGATGCGTTCGGCCAGCTCCTCGACGCCCGGGCGCTCGGTGGCGTGGTGGCCGGCAAGGACTAACCCGATGTCAAGAGACTCTGCCTCAAGGGCGCGGTGGAATCGTGCCTCGCCGGTCAGCAAGACATCAGCCCCGGCCTGCATGGCATCGGCCAGAAAGTCGTCACCCGCTCCACACGCGACGGCCACGCGCCGGATCGGCTTCCTGGGATCTCCGACCATCTGCACAGGGATGTGACCAAGAGCCCGCGAGACGAAGAGGGCGAACTCCTGGAAGCTGCGGGCCTCCCCGTAATGACCGATGCGGCCGGAACCGGAGCTCGAGACGGGATTGTGGAGTGGATAGACATCGATAGCCGGTTCTTCGTAGGAGTGTTGCGCCCGGATCGCCTCGAGCACGGCAGCCAGCCGCGCTCCCGGGCAGATGATCTCCAGCCGGAGCTCTTCGGCGGTCTCGCGCCGACCCTTCTGGCCGACCGTGGGATTGGTCACCTCGGTGCCAAAGAAGGTCCCCTGCCCGGGGATGGCGAACGAGCATTCCGTATAGGCGCCGATCCGCCCGGCGCCGGCTTCGAAGGCCCCGGCGAGCACGGCCTGGCGATCGGGCTCGGGTGTGAAGACGACGATCTTGTACGAGGCAGGCGCAGCGAGCGGCCGCAGCGGAGCCACATCCACCAGACCCAGCCGGTGGCAGAGACCATCGTTGATTCCTCCGGCGGTGCTGTCGAACGCCGTATGCGGGCTGGCCACGGCGATCCCCGCGCGAGCCAGAATCCAGAGTGGAGCGGTGGCCGGTAGATCGGCACGGATTCGCTTGACCTCGCGGAAAAGGACAGGATGGTGGCTGACGATCAGGCCAGCCTGCTCGACGACCGCCTCCGCGGCCGTGATTCTGGTGACGGTCAGGCAGGTCATCAATCGTCCCACGCTGGTGGCGGGATCGCCCCAGAGCAAGCCGACGTTGTCCCATGGTTCGGCCAGTCGCGAGGGCGCGAAATCCTCCAGCCACTGGACCAGTTCGGCTACGGTCGTCACGTGATCGTCCCTCCCGACTCGAGCCAGGGCAGAATGTCATCCCAGAGCCGCCGGGTGACCGGCCCGGGCGCTGGATAGCGCGCCTCGCCCCACTGTCGCACGGGCATGATTCCCCGCACCGAGTTGCTCAGAAAGACTTCCTCCGGCCGCAGCAGCCGGTCAAGCAAGCTCAGAGGCGTTTCGCGGACGTCCAGGCCGAGCCTGGCCCCCCGCTCCAGGATCAAGCCCCGCATGATTCCGGGCAAGACCTTGCCGGCACTGGGAGGAGTCAGGACCTGATCCTCCATCACCACGAACAGGTTGGAGCGGCTTCCTTCCCAGAGATTGCCGTCGGGCGAGATTGTCACGCACTCATCGAACCCGCTGCCCCGCGCGTTCTCGTACATGATCCGGTTGGGCCAGTGGTTGAGCGTCTTGTGGCTGGCGAGCACGTCCACCCGCGCCGGGCCGGCCGGGCCCAGAATTACCCCGGCGGGAGCTGCGGGCGGCAGCGCGAACGAGCGCATCCAGAGCGTCGAGCCGGAGGACTCCGAGATCCCGCCGCTGAGCGTGATCCGGAGCATCGCGTCGGCTTCACGCCCGTCCGCCGCGAGCAAGGCCCGCACGGCTTCTCGATCTGGCAGTGCTTCCCGATCATGCGGCAGACCGAGCTCGGCGGCCGAGCGGGTCAGCCGATCGAGGTGGCGAGGCAGGAGCGTGGGCTGGCCGCTCCAGGTGCGCAGGGTTTCGAACAGACCCAGACCATGCTCGAAAGTGCGGTCGAGCACGCTGATCGCCAGGGCATCGTCAGGCACGATCCGGCCACGGACCCAGATCATAAGGAAACGTCCTTTCGCTCGATCACGGCGCGCAGCCCCCGCCCCTTGTGCAGGGTCTCCTCGTATTCGCCTTGGGGATGTGAATCGGCCACGATACCGCCACCGACCTGGAAGCTGACCCGGTTCCCCTCGACGGTCATCGTCCGGATGGCGATGTTGAAGCCGCTGTTGCCTCCCCGGCCAAGGTAGCCGATCGCGCCAGTGTAGAGGCTTCGGCGAGTCGGTTCCAGCTCGTCGATGATCTCCATCGCGCGGATTTTGGGCGCCCCCGTGATCGAGCCACCCGGGAAGACGGCTCGAATCACATCGACCGGGCCAATCTCGCCGCGCAGCCGCCCCTCGACGGTGGCGACGAGGTGGTGGACTTGCGCGAACGATTCGACGGCCAGCGGATCGATGACCCGGACAGTGCCGTAACGACAGACCCGGCCCAGGTCGTTGCGTTCGAGGTCCACGATCATGGTCAACTCGGCGCGGTCCTTGGCTGAGCGCGTGAGTTCCGCGACCAGACGCCGGTCTACCGCAGCCTCAGCGCTTCTCGGCCGTGTGCCCTTGATCGGCCGGGTCACCACCGAGCGTCCCTTGGTCTGGTAGAATAACTCCGGACTTGCCGAGACGACGGCCAGGTCGCGCCAGCTCATGAAAGCCGAGAACGGCGCAGGACTGGCCGCGGCCAGCCTCAGGAAGAGGTCGAGCGGCTCGATCGTGCCGTGGGCCGTGAACCGTTGCGAGAGGTTGATCTGGAACGCGTCTCCGGCCGCGATGTACTCGAGCGCCCGGCGCACGCGCTCAAGGTAGCTGACCTGGTCGCAATTGCTGGCCAACGGACCTGGCACCGAGGTCCGGATCGGCCGGGGAGATCGCAACGAGGTGCGGATCGCGCGCCGCCAGAACCGGCCTCGGCGCTCGGCGGCCTCACGTCCCTCGCCGGTCAGGTCCCATGCGTGAAGAACTGCTTCGCCCGTCCGATTGTCCACCGTGACCGCCGTGTCGTAGAGGGCAAACCGCAGATCGGGCAGCCGTGAGTCGCGCGGCATCCGCCGGGGCAATCGCTCCAGGAGCGGAGCCAGATCGTATCCCAGAAACCCGATCATGCCACCTTGAAAGGGGCAAGCGTCGGAATCGGCCGCGTCGGCACTGCCGCCCAGCTCGAACCGCCGGGCGAGCCGCGCCAGCTCGATCAGCGGGTCGCCCTCGCCGGTTTGCAGTGCGCCAGATTCGCCGCCTATCCTCCAGCGCCGATCCATGGCTTCGAAGACCAGGCGGGGGTACGCCGCGTAGATGCTCCAGCGGCCGGCCTCGCCGAAGCCTGGCCCGCTGGCCAGGATCGCCGGCTCGGGCCAGGTTCCGATCACCGCGGCCAGCCGATCGGCCGGCAAGTCCAATACCTGGTGAACGACCGAGGGCAAGACCGGCGCCGTCATGGTGTTCAAGCGAATCTCTCGAGCTTTGCGGAGGGAACTTGGCAGTCACCAGTTTTTGATCATCGTCGATGTCTCGGATTGCTTCAACCCGGGCTCTCGCGAGACAATCGCTCTTGAGAATCGCCCACAAGCGTATCAAGTCACTAATGAGGACCGACCCGCGATGATTCGCCATGCCCTGGGGCTGCGGCTCGACTCAAGTCGCCCCGTTCGCGATCAGATTCACGAGGCCGCGCGGCTGGGAGCGCGCGGCGTGGTGCTCGAAGCCATCGGCGACCTGTCACCGCTGCGCCTCAGTGAGACGGGCCGCCGCGAGCTCCGGCACTTGCTGCGGACGATGGAGCTTTCCCTGGTGGCGCTCAGTCTTCCCACCCGGAGGAGCTTTGACACGACCGACCAGCTCGATGATCGGATCCGCCGCGCCGACCTGGCGTTTGCCCTCGCCTACGAGCTGGGGACGAATCTGGTGCTGGCCCGGGTCGGGCAGGTTCTACCCGAGGACGATCGAGAGCGGCGCGAGGCTTTCACAAACGCGATCTCCTCGCTGGGCCAGCGGGCCGATCATCGGGGCGTTCGCCTGGCTCTCGAGACCGGCTCGGAGCCGGGGCAGCGGCTCAAGACATTCCTCGATTCACTGGACATGGTCAGTCTCGCCGCCAGCATCGACCCGGCGAGCCTGCTCCGCGGGGGAATCGACCCCGTCGCGGCCTCTCGCGAGCTGGGTACCTGGGTCGCCCATGCCTACGCCGGCGACGCGACGGGATCGGCCGGCGGGGCGGCCCCGAATCCCCGCGGCCTTGGCTTTCCAGCCGGGGCACTCGATTGGGAAGAATACCTTGGCGCTCTCGAGGAGATCGGCTACCGCGGCTTCCTCACCGTCTGGCCCGATCCCTCGGAGGATCCGCGCATTCGGTTCACCACGCTAGCTCTGCTGTTGAAACGGTTCGGCTGACCAGGCTTCCGGTGGAAAGTGAACTCGGAATAACCCCGTCAGTTCCCCGAGTGCTACTGAACCGACCCCGGTCGCCGCGGCCCGCGGTTGGCATATCGGGTTCCCGCCCGGCAAGCCCCAACAATCAGCCCACCCAGGATCAAGAGCAGACCGGAGCTGGGCTCGGGTACGAAGCTGATGCTGCCGAAAAGCCCGTCTATCTGATTATTGACACCGTCGGTGAAGTAGAGAGTATTCGCCTTGCCCGTCACGCCGTTGCCGAACGCCAGGGCCCAGAGCCCGACCGGTGATGGGAAGCCCGAGTTGACGGCGATCGATCCGACGAACGTCGGGGTCGTGGAGCTGAGATTATAGGCGTTGATCTTGCTGTCATAGAGGTTGCCGATCAGGAGGTCTCTGCTCAAGGGGCCGAAGTTGGAGGGGGCGATGACCAGGCCCCAGGGGGCGTTGAGCGGACCGTTGGTGGCGATCCGGCGAATGAAGTTCCCGGCCGTACCATACTCGTCGACGTATCCACCCGGCAGCGGGGCGCCGGTGCTCGTCGCCGCCGCGTAGGTGACGTAGATGTTGCCATCGGAAAGACGTTGGATGTTGTAGGGCGTGAAGCC
>JAFAHT010000339.1 GCA_019237095.1 Planctomycetaceae bacterium | reverse complement strand
CCGCAAGTTTGCAACCCGCGACGACTGGCCGGTGGAGACTTGGAGGTGAAAAAGTGACCGAACAAAGCCAAAATTCCAGGGATGTAAGTCACTACATGGAATGGGGTTGCGTACGGAAAACGGCTGTCGCCGAGCAGCAAAACAAAGCCAATCTTCATGGTTTCTTCACAAAAGGTTGAGCCGTCGGCGGACAGAGCCGTCTCCTTCGGGTAGGACCCCTTCGGGTAAGACCCGTTTCCGTCCGGCGAACCTGTTCTCCGATCAATCTTCGGAGGGTTCGCGGACGTTGAATTCGAGCTTCCAGCGCCGGGGGTCGCGGGTGCTCTCGCACCAGAGCTCGAGGGTGCCGACCTCGTTGACATTCGAGTGCAGACGGACGGGGACGGTCTCGCCCTGGGCGCCTTCTTCGGCGGCGAGGGCCGTTTCGAGCGGGGCAAGCTCCTGGATTTCCTCGGGGTTCCAGCGATCGAGGACCGTGCCCACGGGGTCGTCGCGGCGGGTCGTGGAGCTGAGGAAGCGGAAGACGGCCGGCTCGCCGACGACCAGGCCAAGCTCGGAGCTGGGGACGTCGGCCTCGGTGCCTTCCTCCATGCCCATCCGCACGACACAGAGGGCCTTGATCGGCGGCGGAACGCCGGGGACAGCCGGCGCCGAGGTTTCCAGACCCACGTAATACGACCGGGCCACGCCGCCGCGAATCCGCACGCCCCGGCCCCGGCGGACCTGGCCGTAATACGCGGCGCCCCGGGCCACGGCCAGATCCAGGTCGGACGATTGCAGCTCGGGCACGGGATTGCCCGCCCAGTCGGCAAGGACGTCAAGCACGCGCTGGCGTAGCTCGGCCGCCTTGAAGACGCCGCCGTTGAACAGCACCGCGGAGGGACGGATCATCGCGCCGCCGGTGTGCAGCGATCCGGCCTGCTGGCCCAGGAACCGGGCCAGGTGACGGGTGATCGCCGGATCGGCGGCGTAGGGCAGGCCAATCTCGGTCAGGCCTACCCGCCGCCCGCGCAAGGGGAGGTCGGTCGCGGCACAGCGGGGCAGAAAGCCGTCGAGCAAAGAGGCATTCAGCAGCTCGCGTGTCAACTCGGTCTTGATCGCGCCGCCAATGACCTTCGTGCCACGGCCGAGCACTGTCACGGGCGCCACGGACTTCTTCGGATCGGCGAACAGCGTCTCCTTGGCGGTGCGGCACGCGTATCCCAAGGCCACGCGCTGGGCCGCGTCGAGGCCGTCCATCCCCTGGGGCAGCGTGGCCGCGACGGCATAGGCCAGGGCCAGGTCCATGTTGTCGCCGCCCAGCAGGATGTGCTCGCCCACGGCCAGACGGGAGAGGATCAGATCGCCGCCCTCGTCGGCGACGGAGATCAAGGTGAAGTCGGTGGTGCCGCCGCCCACGTCGCAGACCAGGATGATGTCGCCGACCTTGACTCGCTTCCGCCACTTCTCGCCCTGCATGGCGAGCCAGGCGTAGAAGGCCGCCTGGGGCTCTTCAAGCAAGGTGACTTGCTTGAGCCCTGCCTTGCCCGCGGCCTCCATGGTCAGCTCGCGGGCCACGGCGTCGAACGAGGCGGGGACGGTCAGCAGAACCTCCTGGTCCTCCAGCAGGTCGTCGGCTTTCTTCCCCCCGAACCGGGCGTTCCAGGCGTCGCGGAGGTGCTCCAGGTAGGCCGCCGAAGCCGTGACGGGCGAGACCCTGGCCACGTCCTCGGCCGCGGTCCAGGGCAGGATCGGGCTGCGGCGATCGACGCCGGGGTGGGAGAGCCAGCTCTTGGCCGAACCGACCAGCCGGCCGGGCACCTTGGCCCCATGCTCCCGCGCGAAAGTTCCCACCAGGCGGTCCGGAGGCGACTTCCAGGGCAGGTCGAGAGCGCCTGGGGGAAACTCCCGGGACGAGGGTAGGTAGAGGAACGACGGCAGGAGGGCTCGTTCGGACACGTCGTTCACGCCCACGACCTGCGGGATCGGTAGCGTCTCGATCGGGCCGGGTTGCGAGCCATCCACGGCCGGCTCGCCGATCGCCGAATAGGCCAGCGCGCTGTTGGTTGTGCCCAGGTCAATGCCGACGACGTAACGGGACATGCGGTTCCCTCTATAGTTGCGAGTGGCGAGTGGCTCGCCACTGTTTACCCAATCTCCACCTCGGCTGGCGAGAGGACGGAAGAATCGTCGCGGGTTGCCGGTAGAACCGGCAGGTGGACCGATCGGACGCGCCAGCCGTGATGTTTGAGCACTCCCTGGAACGGCGGCTTGCCATCGACGTTGCCGAGCAGGCGGATCGCAGCCGGGTCGAAGTCCGTGGGCACCTGGACCTGAGCTTCCTCGGCCGCGTTGATGATCGGTTCGATGCTCAGGTAATCGTGCAAGGACTTGCGACAGCCTCGATGAATATCCCGAACCGCGGCGCCGATCTGCGCGTCGCTGTAGGCGTCGATGTCCTCCTGAAGAAAGTCCACAAGACGTCCATCCCGTTGCAGGACCGCGAGGATCCGCAAGTCCGGCCCGGTCGGAACGCGGGAAAAGAGCGGTTCGACCCGCGCCGCGAAATCAGGTTCGGTCAGGATCCGCCAGAAAGCCTTGAGGGCCAGCAAAAGTCGGTTCAAGAGTGAGACCTCGCGTTTACCATACGGCAGAGAAACTCAGGGAGACAGGCCCCGCCCGATCGTCGTCGCAGGCCGAGACGGCGAGCCCGCTGTGGTACCAGGTGTTCGACAAAACCTTACTCTAACATCCGCCAGCCCGTGAGAAAACTGTCAGAGCCCGGCGTCTGGTGGCGACGTCGAATTGCAATGTGCGTCATTCGCGCGATATGATCATTCTGGGCCGAGCGATTTGATATTGGGCGTCAAACTCGAGGACCCGATTGGCGCGGCGCAAGGCGACCCGGTCAGCACCCTGTCACGCAACGGCATGTCGGCCTGGACAGTCTCCAGGGAGAGGTTCTCGAGGTATGACGACCTTCAATACACGCGAGGAATCCGACGCCCTGATCATCACTTTCGACAGTGCCGCCGGCCTGAACGACTTCCGCAACGATTCCCTGCGTGATGCTCTTTACGACCTGGTTCAGAGCCGGCCAGAGCCGCGAGTGGCCCTGGATCTCCTCAAGATCGATTATCTTTCCAGCTCGGGTGTCGCCATCCTGATCGGACTGAAGCGGCGCGTGGAGACGCGTCAGGGCAAGATCGTGCTCTTCCACGTTCATCCGATGGTCTGTGACTTGCTCAAGGTCATGAAGCTGGATCGCTATTTGCCCTTCGCCGATGACGAACATACCGCCATTGCGTCGCTTCGCCCCGTTTCTACGCTCTAATCAATCCCTTCGTTTTCGTCGGCACCCGAACCTGCCTATCCTTCCATGTCTCATGAAGTCATTTCGGGAGGCCGGTCGACTTTTAGACCTGTATGTGACTCGCCGCGCCGGGCTTGGACGGCGGTGCAGCGCGTGTCTCTTCTTAGCCGGTTGAGCATCCGAATCAGGAGGGCGGCCATCGGTAGTCGGCCCCGGTCGCATGATCGGTGGGCGAGCTGCCTGGCGAGTCGCCGGGAAGGGAGTCTTCCATGGGTTCCACGCAGCAGCGGTCTGACCGGCCCGATTCGGCCCGGCGCAGGCAATTGCTTGAACCAGAACAGCTCGAGAGCCGGCTGGTGCTTTCGACCGCATTTTCGAATTATCTGTCGCTCTACATTCCGAGCGATCTGTACGTCACCAACCCGATCACCAACCAGCGAATTCCTATCTCGGCCCGAGACTTGATGCAGCACAATAACCCGAACAGTTCGATCCTGAGCAATCAGGGTAAGATTGTCTCGGGTACGGATCGGGCAGGCGACCAGTGGACCATCACGGTTCACGGACCCGGCCAGGTCATCGTCACCGACACGACGCCCAACGACGGCGCTCTCGACGACGATATCGCCACGATCCAGATCATCAACTCCAGCCTCCAAACGACATACGTGACCGGAACCGTGATCGCCTCGCCGCGAGCCTTGACCTCCGGCCAGGTGCTCTTCGATCGCCTGATCGCAAACAGCGGGGTGCGATCGATCGTGCTCAACGGCTTCAACCTGTCGGCCAACGTGACGCCGGCGGTCGATCAAAGCCCTGGAATCTTCCTCTACGGCGGAGTGCAAACGCTCAAGTTCAACGACATCGACGCCATCATTAATACCTCGGTCAGCAGCACCCCATACCAGATCGTCATCGGCGACCCTTCCACACCCCTGAAGGTCAAGCCGTCGATTTATCTTGACTCGATCATCAACTCGGTCTTCACCTCCCCCACCATCACCAGCGCCGACCACACCACCTTCACCGTCGGCCAGGCCGGCTCGTTCACCATTACCACGACCGGAAACCCAACCGCCGCCATCACCGAGACGGGAGCCTTGCCCGCTGGCATGACCTTCACCGACAACCACGACGGCACCGCGACGCTGGCGGGCACGCCCCAACCGGGCACAGCCGGCACATATTCTCTGACCTTCACCGCCAACAACGGCTTCTCCGCGACCCAGACCTTCACCCTCACGGTCAACCAGGCGCCGGCGCCGGCGCCGGCCATCACCAGCGCCAGCCGCACCACCTTCACGGTGGGCACGGCGGGCAGCTTCGCGGTGACGGCCACGGGCTCCCCGACCCCGACGCTGAGCGAGAGCGGCACGTTGCCCAGCGGCGTGACGTTCGATGCAACCACCGGCGTGCTCAGCGGCACCCCGGCGTCCAACACCGGCGGCGTCTACAACCTAACCTTCGCTGCCTCCAACGGCGTGGGCAGCACCGTCACCCAGCCCTTCACCCTCACGGTCAACCCGGCGCCGGCCATCCCCATCACTCCAATCACGACGCCGAGTGTGATCTTTAGCGTCAACGGCGTCGTCCAGAAGTTCAACGTCGTTTCCATTACACAGTCGCCCGTCGCTCCCAACTACCTGGCCCAGTCACAAAACGGGACCGTCAAGGAATGGACCGGCGTGCCGCAATCAGGGCCGATTCCAGCCGGCTACCAGTTCGAGTACAGCGTGGTGGGGACGACGGGTCGGACGTCGCTCCAGGCTCTCGCGATCAACCACCTCAATGTCGTCGGCAAGGCGACCAACTTCACGGCTCAGCGCGCCACGACGCCCTTCGGATCAAGCCTGAGCGGTCTGAAGTACATCCGGCGGGCGACGTTTGGCGGTAACGCCGATGCCGTCGCGCTGGATGTCGACGGGCCGATCGGCCGGCTCACCTTCAAGCGTGGGCTGGGCGATCCGACAG